>JBOGFU010000114.1:0-4569 GCA_050743545.1 Acidimicrobiales bacterium
CTACTACGTCGCGGTGGATCCCTCGCGTCGCGGCGAGGGCGTCGGCGCGGTCATCATGGACGCCGCCGAAGCCTGGCTGCGTCGAGCCGGGGCGCCCAAGTCCCAACTCATGGTGCGCGACGACAACGCCACCGCGCGAGGGTTCTATCTTCATCGCGGCTACGAGCCGTCGGAGGTCACCGTCCTGGGGCGCTGGCTGGGCGCCGACGACGCGGCGTCGGGGGAGTCGCGGAGACCAACGCCCGAGCGTGCGCTGAGCGTGCGTCTCGCGAGTGACGACGACACGGCGACGCTCGCCGACCTGCGATTCAACGGGCGCGTCGTCGAGCGTGGCCAGGTCGGGCTGGACCGCGACGCGTACGCCGAGCTCATGGCCGCGTGGACGCACCGGCACCGCGCGACCCACCGAGCGTTTCTGGTCGAGGAGTTCGGGGTCGCGCGTGGCGTGGCGTGGCTCGCCCTCCTCGAGCGGGTGCCCTCGCCCGAGTCGCCGCGACGTCGATCCGGGATGCTCCAGAACGTCTACCTGGCCCCGGAGCATCGCAACCGCGGGTTGGGCGCGGCGCTCGTCGCGGGCGTCGTCGAGCACGCGTGGGCCGAGGGGCTCGACTACCTCATGGTGCACCACTCGCCGCGCTCGGGTGACTTCTATCGTCGCCTCGGCTTCGTTCCCCCCGACGCCGAGCTGGAGTTGCGGCTGGGGCCGGGCCCCGCGCGCGGCTAGGTCGGCGCGCCCGCGCGTAGCGACGCGCGCAGCTCGCGGGCCTCGCGCAGGCCGTAGGCCACGACGACGAGGGCTGACACCGGGTCGGCCCACCACCAGCCAGCCAGCGCGTTGAGCGACAGACCCACCAGGATCGCCACCGCGAGCGCCGCGTCGACCCGGGTCACCCGGCCCTCGCGCACCAACGCCTCGCGACCGAGCGCTCGACCCACGCGGGTCTTGCCCGCGGCCAGCGCGAGCATGACGACCGCGGTGGCGGCGGTCCACGCGATGCCCCCGGGGCTGTGACGCGCGTGCCCGCGCGTCGCGAGGTCGTAGGCGCACTGGGCCGCGAGGTAGGTCGAGACCGTGACGAAGGCGACCCCGATGAGTCGGAGCGCACGGCGTTCGCGCTCGCCGGCGACCCCGGCGAGCTCCCACAGCACCACCACGCTGGCCCCGATCTCGATCAACGAGTCGAGCCCGAATCCCACCAGCGCGACCGAGCGCGCCGCGACGGCGAGCACGGCGAGGACGACAACCCCCGCGACGTTCCAGGCGAGGGTCGCGGCCTCGAGCGCGACCCCGAGTCGGCGCAGTCGGCGGTCGGCGGCGCTCGCGGGGTCCACGTCGAGAGGCTAAGTCGACGTGGCCGAGCCGCCCAGCGGGGGGTACGAGGGCCGATGCGAGACTGGCGCGGTGGACGACCTGCGCCGGACCCTCGCGTCGCTCAACCCGCGCCGACGCCCCGGCGAGTTCGTGGTGGTGTCCGGCGTCGACGCACGCGGTGCGGTGCCGGCCGCGTCCGTCGTCGAGGACGAAGGCGTCACCCTGGTCCTCGCGCGCACCGACGCCGACGACGCGGGCGTTGGCTACGACTTCGTCGCCGCGTGGATAACCCTGGGCGTCGAGACCAGGCTCGACGCGGTCGGCCTGACCGCGGTGGTCGCCACGGCGCTGGCCGACCACGGGATCAGCTGCAACGTGCTCGCGGGCCTGCACCACGACCACCTGCTCGTCCCCGTGGAGCGCGCCGGCGAGGCGATGGACGTACTCGACGGACTCGCCCGCTCACTGGGCGCGTAGCAGGGTGAGGTTGGTCGTCGCGTCGAGCAGGTGGTGCTCGCTCTCGTGCACCGCCTGGGTGCCGAGCCAGGCCACCGTCACCTCAACAGGAGTGACCGGGCTGTAGAGCAGTCGGCGCCGCGCGAATCCCTCGGGCAGCGCGTCGAAGGTACGCAGCAGCAGCGACGCCGCGTCCGCGAGCTCGCGGGCGACGTCGGGCACCGTGTCGAGCGCGTAGAAGCCGAGGTCGACCCGCTCGTCGCGATGTATTGGCTGGCCCGTGGGGCGATCCTCGATGGACGCCGTGAGGGTGCGCTCGCGAAGGCTGATCAGAACGTCGCGCACGTGGGCGCCGTACTCGAGCGCCGACCAGCGCTCGGGCGAGGGCCGTCGCGTTGCCACGTCGGCGTTGTCGCGCAGCACGCGGACCAGCCCGTCCACCGCCGCCCTCACGCGCGCGCTCACGTCGCCGCCCACGTCGCGTCGCACGAAGCCGCAGACCTCGCACGGCGCGTCGACGTCGCTCACGACTCCGTTGTACCACCGGCGCCGCGCCGTCATGTCCGGTGACTACCGTGACGGAGTGGGACTTAGCACGGAGCGCTGCGTCGACCTGATTGGCGATGGTGCCGAGTCCCTGGCCGCGCTCGCCGCGGGACACTTCGACGTTGACGTCGACGGCTGCCCGGGCTGGCGCGTGCGCGACGTGCTCCAACACCTCGTCGAGGTCTACTGGTTCTGGTCGACCATCGTCGAGGGTCGACTCGAGTCGGCGCCCGAGACGGGGCGACCCGACGCGCCGGGCGACGACCACTTGGTCTCCGCGGTGCTCCTCGGCGCGCGCCGCCTGACCGACGCGCTGGAGTCGGCCGACCAGTCGGCGAGCGTGTACACCTGGGCGCCAGCCCAGCACGACGTCGCCTTCGTCACCCGCCACCAAGTCCAAGAGACGCTGGTGCACGGCCACGACGTCGCCGTCGCGGTGGGCCAGGCGTGGCCAATCCCGACCGACGCCGCGGTGGACGGGGTCGAGGAGTTTCTGACGTTCTCGCTGTCGACGGCGATGGACCCCGCCGAACCGGCGCGCGCGCCGCTCGACGGGGTGCTCGAGCTGCGCTGCGTCGACGCGGGGGTGACCTTCACGGTGGAGGACGACGTCGCGCCCGGCACGCTGCGCGTCGAGCCGGGGACTCGCGACGACGCGGTGGTCCTGAGCGGCGACGCCGCCGACGTTCTGCTCTGGCTCTACGGTCGCACCCGACTGCCCGGTGAGGCCGACCACGCGGCGCTGGTCGAGCGCTTTCGACACTTGACCTTTACCACCTGATCGTTGATGAGCGATTCCGTTGAGCACTCGGGCGTCGCGCGCGTGCGCGCCGCGCTGCGCGCCCGCGGCGCGCTGGGCGATGTCGTGGTGCTCGATGACAGTTCGCGCACCGCGGCCGACGCCGCCGCCGCGCTTGGCGTCGTGGTCGGCCAGATCGCGTCGTCGCTCGTCTTCTCCCTGCCCGACGGCGAGCCGCTCCTCGTCGTGACGAGCGGGCGTCATCGCGTGAACACGGCGCTGGTCGCGGCGACACTGGGTGTCGCGTCGCTGGGACGCGTCGACGCCGACTACGTGAAGCGCCGCTCCGGCTTCTCCATCGGCGGGGTCAGCCCCGTCGGATGGCAACTCGACGGGGCGGGCGGAGCCCCGATGGTGCTCGTCGACGAGGCGCTCGGCGACTACGACGTCGTCTGGGCCGCGGGCGGCCATCCCCACGCGGTCTTCCCGACGACCTGCGACGAGCTGCGCCGCCTCACCGGCGCGCCCGCCGTTCGCGTCGCGGACGACTGACGTGGGGGCGCCCGACCTCGTCGTCTGGGACCTCGACGGAACGGTCGCGGACTCCCAAGCGGGGATCCTGCTCTGCCTGCACGCCACGCTGGTTCGCTACGACCGCGACGCGCCCGACGAGACCCTGCGCGCGGCGATCGGCCCTCCCCTCGACGGGTCCTTCGAGATGCTGGGCTTCTCCGGCCGCGAGCTCCGCGAGGCGGTCGACCACTACCGAGGTCTCTACGACGAGGTCGGGGTCGACCTCGCCCACCCATACGCGGGGGTGGTCGACACGATGCGCGAGCTCGCCGAGCGCGGCGTGACCCAGCGCGTGGCGACCGCCAAGCGCGTCGACTTCGCCCGGCGGATGCTCGGCGCGTTCGCGGTCAGCGACCTGCTCGACGACGTCGCGGGCGCCACGCTCGACGGTCACGTCACGGCCAAGTCCGAGATCCTCGCGCGCGCGCTGAACGGCTGGCGTCCGCCGGTGGCGTGGATGGTGGGCGATCGGCGCTACGACGTGGAGGCCGACCTCGCCCTAGGCGTGAGCGCGGTGGGCGCGCTGTGGGGCTACGGGTCGCGCGACGAGTTGGTGGCGGCGGGCGCCCACTGGCTGGTCGCGACACCCGAGGACCTCCTGGTCGAACCAGGGGCGTCGCCCGCGAGCCCATAATGGGGTCGTGATCCGCGACGACGCCAGCCTCGACCTCATCCCGGCGTCGGTCGACGACTACCGCGAGCTCGCTCGACGGCGCCTGCCGCGCCAAGTCTTTGACTACCTCGACGGCGGGGCGTTCTCCGAGTTGACGCTCGCCGCCAACCGCGACGACCTGGGCCGAGTGCAGTTTCGCCAGCGGGTCCTGCGCGACGTGTCCACTCGGAGCCTCACGACGCGGGTGTTGGGCACCGACCTGTCGATGCCGGTCGTGCTCGCACCGATCGGCTTTGGCGGAATGATGGCGCGCCGCGCCGAGGTGTCGGC
>JBOGFU010000115.1:0-6850 GCA_050743545.1 Acidimicrobiales bacterium
AGGTGAGGCGTGCGTCCCACGCCCACCAGACCCCCCAGGTCGGGCGACCCCAAAGCGACCCCGTGATCAGCGTCAGCGCGATGAAGACCGCGCTCACCTCGACCGCGCAGTGGGCGACCCGGTCCGCGGTCGCCGAGCGCGTGCGACGCCACAGGTAGAGCGCGCTGGCGATCGTCGCGGTGCCAAAGGAGAGATAGAGCGCCACCCACGCGACCGCCGGGTGGACGTAGACCAGGCGCGCCAGATCTCCCTGCACCTTGTCGGGTGGGGTGACCACGAGCCCGAGCCACGCCGTCAACGCCAGCGTGACGAGGGTCACGGGTCCCAACAGGCGGTGGACGACTCTCATCACGACTCCTCTACGACACCGTAAAGGAGAACCCCGATCGCGACGTAGGCAACGAGCGCGACCGACACCACGGCCCACCACTGCCAGAGCGAGCCACCGGCGAGCGCGGCGGCGAAGGATCGCTCCCCCGCGATGAGCACGGGCACGAAGGCCGGCAGCGCCAGCACCGGCAGCAGGGTCGCCGACCCGGCCCCCGCGCTCAGCGCGCCGTAGAGGGTGCCCGCCGCGGCGAGGACGCCCGTCGCCACGACCACGCTCGGCGCGGCGTCCATCGTGCCGCGCCACGGCGTGTGCAGCACGACCGCCGAGCCGACCAGCAGCACGCCGGCGACGACCCACAGCTCCACCGCGAGCGCGAGCGCCTTGCCCAGGTAGACCCCCGCGGGGTCGAGCCCCAGCGTCGCCACCGACGCCCGCGTGCCCGGGGCGCGTTCGATCGCGACGCTGCGGTTGATCGCGAGCAGCGTCACGAGGACCAGCACGAGGTAGAAGAGCCCCGGCGCCGCGCGCAGGTCCTCGGCGCGCGTCGGCCCCAACGCCAGCCCGCACAACAGCAGGGCGAGGACCGCGAAGGGCACGACCTGCCACAGGAGCACGCGGCTGCGCGCCTCGACGCGCAGGTCCTTTCCCGCGACGAGCAGCGCGGTCGCGATCACGAGTCGCCCACCACGCGTCCCCCGGCCAACGTGACCGTGCGGGGGCGCAGGGCCGTCGAGCGCAGCGGGTCGTGCGCGGTGACCACGACGGTCGCGCCGGCCGCCGTCACGTCGCCCACCAGCGCGTCGAAGAAGCCTCGGCCCTCGTCGTCGAGTGACGCGTAAGGCTCGTCGAGGAGCCACACCAGGGGGCGGCGCACCAGCAGCCACGCGAGGGCCAGTCGTCGGCGCTGGCCCGCGCTGAGGCGCTTGGCCGGCGACGTCGACCGACGCGCGAGCCCCACTCGTTCGAGCGCAGGGTCGATCGCGTCGACCGGGCGGCCGAGCGCCCGCGCGCAAAAGACGAGGTTCTCGCGAGCGGTGAGGTCGTCGTAGAAGGAGCCCTCGTGGCCGAGCCAGCCGACCCGGCGCCGCAGCTCGCGCGTGTCGCCCGTGGCGAGGTCGACCCCGGCGACCACCGCGTGGCCCTCGCGCAGCGCGAGGGTGCCCGCGA
Source organism: Acidimicrobiales bacterium (assembly GCA_050743545.1). GTDB lineage: Bacteria > Actinomycetota > Acidimicrobiia > Acidimicrobiales > RAAP-2 > RAAP-2. Next base: position 1,499 of record JBOGFU010000115.1, read on the forward strand.
GCAGGCGCAGCAGGCTGGTCTTGCCCGCGCCGTTGGCGCCCGTGACGACGGTGAGCGTCGCCGGGTCGATCTCGAGGCTCACCCCCGCGAGCAGGGGGAACCCGCCCTCCACCGCGACGACGTCAACGAGTGAGGCCGCCGGGGCGACGGGCGCGGCCACGCGTCAGCGCGCGAGCGCTTCGAGGTCCGCCGCGACCATCATCTCCACGAGGGCGTAGAAGTCGACCTCGCACTTCCAGTCGAGCGTGGAGCGAGCCTTGGTCGCGTCGCCCACCAGCAGGTCGACCTCGGCCGGACGGAAGAACGCGGGGTCGACGACGACGTGGTCCTCGTAGCGCAGCCCCGCGGCGCTGAACGCGACCTCGCACAGCTCGCGCACCGAGTGGGTCTCGCCGGTCGCGACGACGAAGTCGTCGGGGACGTCGCGGCGCAGCATGGCCCACATCGCGCGCACGTAGTCGGCGGCGTAGCCCCAATCGCGCTTGGCGTCCAAGTTGCCCAGGCGCAGCTCGGTCGCGAGCCCGTGCTTGATCCTCGCGACGCCGTGGGTCACCTTGCGCTCGACGAACTCCAGCCCCCGACGCGGCGAGCCGTGGTTAAAGAGGATCCCCGACGACGCGTGCAGCCCGTAGCTCTCGCGGTAGTTGACGGTGATCCAGTGGCCGTAGACCTTGGCGACGCCGTAGGGGCTCCGGGGGTAGAACGGCGTGGCCTCGTTTTGGGGGACCTCGCGCACGCGGCCGAACATCTCGGACGAGCTCGCCTGATAGAAGCGGACCTCCGGGTCGACGATCCGGATCGCGTCGAGGATGCGCGTGACGCCCAACGCCGTGGTCTCGCCGGTGAGCACCGGCTGGGTCCACGACGCCTGGACGAAGCTCTGCGCGGCCAGGTTGTAGACCTCGTGGGGGCGGTGCTCGCGCAGGATGTGGATCAGCGAGACCTCGTCGGTCAGGTCCCCCGAGACCAGGGTGAGGCGGTCCTGGAGGTGGCCGATGCGCTCCATGTTCACGGTGGAACTGCGTCGCATGACCCCGACGACCTCGTAGCCCTCGCCGAGCAGGAGCTCGGCCAGATAGGAGCCGTCCTGACCGGTGACGCCGGTGATCAGGGCACGTGGGGCCAATGGGGGTCCTTTGACGGGCGCGGGCGCGTCGGCCCGCCACGGGCGACCACTCTACTACCGGTCGAAAATTGCCTCGGGGGTCCTAGCCTTCCCGGGTGGCCCGCGTCGCGCTCGTGAGCTACCGGCTCGGCGGTGCCGACGGCGTCTCGGTCGAGGCCGCCAAGTGGTCCGCCGCGCTCTCGTCAATCGGCTGGGACGTCACCACCGTCGCCGGGGATGGCGTCGCCGACGTCATCGTCGACGGCCTGGCCGCGGACGCCCGGCGACCGCCTCCTCCCGACCAACTCTCGGCGGCGCTGGCGAACGCCGAGGTCGTGGTGGTGGAGAACGTCGCGTCCCTGCCCCTCAACCCCCACGCGCGCGACGCGCTCTACCTCGCCCTCGAGGGACGGCGCGCGCTCTATCGCCACCACGACCTGGCCTGGGAGCGACCGCGCCTCGCCCACCTCGCGGGCCCGCGTGACGCGCCGGGGTGGCGCCACGTCACCATCAACGACGCCGCCCGTGTGGAGCTCGCGACACGCGGCATCACCGCGATGACGCTCTACAACTCGTTTGACTGCGACCCGCCGCGCGGCGCGCGCGACCTCACGCGCGAGCGCCTCGGCGTGGGCGAGGCCACCGTGGCGCTGATGGCGAGCCGCGCGCTCGCCAGAAAGAACGTCGCGGGAGCGCTCGACTTCTGCGCGTCGCTGGGCGCGGTGTTGTGGATCCTCGGCCCGGCGGAGGACGGCTTCGAACCCGAGCTCGAGTCGCTGGTGGAACGCTGCGCGGTTCGCGTGGTGCGCGGCCTGCCCGACGGCGCCACGATCCACGACGCCTACGCGGCCTGCGACGTCGTGGTGATCTCCTCGACGTGGGAGGGCTTCGGCAACCCGACCCTCGAGTCGGTCACCCATCGCCGCCCGCTCGCGCTCAACGCGTACCCCGTGTCTCGAGAGATCGTCGCGTTCGGCTTTGGCTTCTTCGGCCTCGACGACGTTGACGGGGTCGCGTCGTTCCTCGCGGACCCCGACGAGTCGCTGCTCGACGCGAACCTCGAGATCGCGCGTCGACACTTCAACCTCGCCGACCTCCCCGCGCGACTCGGCGGTCTCCTCGACGCGGCCCGCGGCGAGGCGACGGTAGCCTGACGTCATGAGCGCGCCCGACGAGCGACCGGGGGCCGCCGAGCGCCGCGACCAGCTCTTGCGCGCGGCGCGGTCCACGTTCGCCGAGCGCGGGTTCGCCGCCACGACGATGGACGACATCGCGCGCGAGGCCGGATTCACCAAGCCGATCCTCTACCAGTACTTCGACTCCAAGGCCGACCTCTACCACGAGGTCGTCTCCCAGACCGCACGCGCGCTCCTCGACTCGCTCACCACGGCGGTGTCGGCGGTGGCGTCGCCGCGAACCAAGATCGAGGTCGCGTTTCGCGTCTACTTCGACATGGTGGTCACCGAGTCCGACGCCTTTCGCGTGCTGTTCATCCACGTCCACGAGGGCGAGACCGCGGCCGAACTGCGCCTCCTCGAGGCCGGGCTGATCTCGTTCCTCGAGCCCTACATCAACATCGCGATCAGCGACGACCACCGCCGCCAACTCGCCGCCGGGGTCGTGGGCATCGCGGAGGGCGCCGCGGCCGCCTGGCTGGCCCAACAGGCGGCCAAGGGATGGCCCACGCCATCATCCAACGAGGCCCAGCGACTCGCCGCGCGCGCGGCGACACTCGCCTGGGGCGGGCTGCGCGCGGTCCAGCAGGACTAGGCAATGAGGGCTGACACCCGCTCGGCTATCTGCCAGAGCTCGGCTGCGCAGTCGTCGTACATCGCTTGATCGCCGCCCGCGGGGTCGGCGACGTCAAAGCCCGGGTCCACGTCGTCCGTGGTGATGCGCTGACGCCAGTTGTCGCCCGTCTCCCACGACGCCATTTGGCCAACGAGGGCGACCCGCCCAGCGGCCTCCGGCAGCAGTCGTCGCGCGTACCTCACGTGATCGGCTTCGAGCCCGAGGACGAGGTCGGCCCAGGCGAGATCGCCGGCGGTGACTTGGTGACTGCGGTGAGACCCGAATCGCCGATTGCCGACGAGGTCAATCGCCGCCAAGGCGTCGCGCGTGCGTGCGCTCATGCCGGCTCCCTCCGCGGCGTGGGTGCCGGCGCTGCGCACCGACACGTCCCTGCCCTGCGCCTCGGCGATCGCGGTGAGCTGGTAGGCCAGCATCACTGAGCGCGCGGCGTTTCCCGTGCACAGGGTGACAATCTTCACGGCTCGTCCAACCCCTCCGAGAGCACGACGCGCAGCGCCCGGGCCAGATTGGCGAGTTCGGGCGAGCCCGCGGCGGTCGCCACGATGAGGTCGAACGCGTCGTCTGTGGTCAGCGCCATGGTCGCACCGTTGAGTCGTAGGAAGACGTACGTCGCGGCCCAGGCCACGCGCTTGTTGCCGTCGACCAACGCGTGGTTCTTGACCAGCGAGTGAAAGAGGGCAGCGGCCTTGAGCTCGAGGCTCGGGTAGGCGTCCTCGCCGAACGCGCTCGACGCCGGTCTCGCGAGGGCCGAGTCGAGCAGACCCACGTCACGGATGGGACCCAGCCCGAGGCGACCTATCAGAATGAGCGCGTCGTCCAACGTGACGAAGTCGACGTCGCTCACGCGCTCGCGAGTCGTTCGAGCAGGTCGCGCCAGTCGCGGATCAGCTCCAGCGTGGCGCCCTCCACGCGCGCGCGGTGCGCGGTGCGCTCGCGCAGGGACAGCACCGCGCGCCGGATGACCTCCTGGCGCGACGCGCCGAACGCCGTCGACAGCTCGGTCAGGGCGCGCTCAAGCTCGTCGTCGGTTCTTAGGGTAAGGGCCATCGCCTGATGATACCGTGTGCGGTATCATCAGCGAGCGTCAGCGGATGTGCATCCCTGAGATTGCCCGGGCGATGATCAGGCGCTGGATCTCACTGGTGCCTTCGAAGATCGTGTAGATCTTCGAGTCGCGGTGCCACCGCTCGACCGGGTAGTCGCGCACGTATCCGTAGCCGCCCAGTATCTGGATGGCCTCCTCCGTCACGTGCACCGCGGTCTCGCCGGCGAAGAGCTTGGACATCGACCCCTCCCCGTTGAGGAAGGGCTTGCGCTGGGCGGCCATCCACGCGGCGCGCCACACCAGGAGTCGGGCCGCGTCGATGCGGGTCTTCATGTCGGTCAGCTTGAAGGCGATCGCCTGGTTCTCGATGATCGCGCGGCCGAACTGCTGTCGCGCCTTGGCGTAGTCGAGCGCGTACTCGTAGGCCGCGCGCGCGATCCCCAGCGCCTGGGCGCCCACCGCGGGGCGCGTCGCCTCAAAGGTCGACATCGCCGCCTGGCTCTGGGAGCGCTGGCCCTCGCGCGCGCGCGCGAGCCGCTCGTCGAGGCGCTCCTTGCCGCCGAGCAGGCACGCCCCCGGCACCCGGCAGTCCTCCAGCACGACCTCCGCGGTGTGGCTCGCGCGGATGCCCATCTTCTTGAACTTCTGTCCCATTGACAGCCCCGGGGTCTTCTCGGGCACGACGAAGGAGGCCTGACCCCGGCTGCCCAGCGTCGGCTCGACGGACGCGACGATGACGTGGACGTCTGCGATGCCCCCGTTGGTGATCCAGGTCTTGGTGCCGTTGAGCACCCACTCGTCGGTCGCCGCGTCGTAGACCGCGCGCGTGCGCAGCGACGACACGTCCGACCCGGCGTCGGGCTCGCTCACCCCGAACGCCGCGATCTTGAGGTCACCCGGAGACCCGAAGCAACGCGGGACCCACTCCATCTGCTGTTCGGGCGTTCCGTTGGCCATGATCGCCGCGACACCGAGCGACGTGCCGATGATCGCCATGCACAGCCCGGCGTCCCCCCAAGCGAGCTCCTCGAGCGCGATCACCATGGAGAGCCCCGTGCGGTCCGCGACGGCGTTGGCGAAGAAGTCGAGGCTGTAGATCCCGAGCTTGGCGGCCTCTTCGATGATCGGCCACGGGGTCTCTTCACGCTCGTCCCACTCGTGGGCCGCGGGGCGCATCACGTTCTCGGCGAAGCCGTGGAGCCACCCCTGCAGGGTCCGCTGGTCGTCGTTGAGCTCCAATGAGAAATCGGTCACGTCGTCCTCCCGTCCGGCCCTCAGGTTACCCGCGGGTAATGGGCTCGACCGTGGGCCGAGACGCGACGACGGGGGCCGGCGCCCCACGGCGGCGGCCCCCGTCGGTCGTTCTTAGGAGGGCTGGACGCGCTTGGCC
>JBOGFU010000116.1:0-3649 GCA_050743545.1 Acidimicrobiales bacterium
GTAACCGGGGAGGTAAGCGATGAGTGAGCACATCGACGACGCGAGGGGCGGGGTCGACCCGTCGTTCTGGAGGGGGCTCACCCAGGCCCGCCTCAGCCGCCGCCACGTCATCGGCGCGGGTGGCGGGGGGGTAGCCGCGACGATGCTGGGCGCCGGCGCGGCGTCGGCGTCGCTGCCCAACGCGGGCGTCGGCACCAAGGCCTGGTGGAGGAAGCAGAAGGCCCACAACCTGGTGGAGTTCGCCAACTGGCCCCTGTACATCGACGCGCTCAAGGGCAAGCACCCGTCGCTGACCCACTACACCAACGTCACCGGCACCAAGGTCAACTACCACGAGGTCATCCAGGACAACTCGTCGTTCTACGCGACGATCCGTCCGTCGCTCGCCGCGGGCCAGTCGATCGGATACGACATCATCGTCATGACCAACAACAATCCGCCGCTGCACTACCTGATCGAGCTCGGCTGGCTCATCCCGCTCAACCATTCGGCGATGCCCAACTTCTCCAAGTACGCCGGGCCCCTGGTGAAGAACCCGTCGTGGGACCCCGGCAACAAGTACTCCATGGCGTGGCAGTCGGGCTGGACGTCGGTCGCCTACAACTCCAAGGTTGTCAAGAACCCCGGCGACAGCATCGAGATCCTCTTCTCCAAGAAGTACGCGGGTCGGGTCGGGATGATGAGCGACCCCTACGAGCTGGGCTGCGTCGGGCTCCTCGCGATCGGGGTCGAGCCCGAGAAGTCGACCGAGTCCGACTGGTCCAAGGCCGCGACCAAGCTCCAGAAGCAAAAGAGCGACGGGATCGTCGCCGCCTACTACGACCAGAGCTACATCCAACACCTCAAGAACGGTGACACCGTTGTCTCACAGTGCTGGTCGGGTGACATCTTTCAGGCCAACCTCAATGCCAAGTACAAGGACCTGACGCTGATGGTGCCCAAAGAGGGGCTGATGCTCTGGACCGACAACATGGTCATCCCGCTGCACGCCGCCAACCCGGTTGACGCGATGGCGATTATGGACTACTTCTTCAGCCCGCTCACCGAGTCGGTCGTCGAGTACTACGACAACTACATCTGCCCGGTGCCCGCGGCCAAGCAGCAGCTGCTTCACCCGACGGGCTGGAACAAGTCGGTGCTCACGGCGCTCAAGCCCGAGATTCAGCTCCCGGCCTCGACGATCGCAGACTCACCGGACATCTTCCCGACGCCCCAGCGGGTCACCCAGTCTCGCAACTACTACCAGTTCAAGAACCAAGACGAAATCGACGCGTGGACCAACCTGTTCTTGCCGATCATCCAAGGCGCGTAGCCTCCCCGCGGCGCCGCTCGTCGTGGGGCAAGCGGCTCGCGCCCTACCTGCTCGGCCTGCCGTCGATGGCGTGGCTGGCCGTGCTGTTCATCGTGCCCCTGGCGATCATGCTGTCGCTCACCTTGAAGACCTGCAGCCCGGCGACCGGCGCGTGCTACATGACGTGGAGCTGGGGCCAGCTGCCCCACCAGGTCAACCTCTACCACCAGCAGTTCATCACCAGCCTCGAATACGCCGGCGCGGCGACGGTGATCGACCTCATCGTGTCGTTTCCGATCGCCTACTGGATTGCCTTCTACGGCGGTCGCAAGAAGAACTTCTTCCTCATGATGCTGCTCGTGCCGTTCTTCGTGTCGTTCGTCATCCGCACGCTCGTGTGGCAGTTCATCCTCTCCAACAACGGGTTCTTCATCGGCTTCCTGCGCCACCACCACCTCGTCTCGGGAAGCTTCCACATTCTGGGCACCGGCTACGCGGTCATCGCGGGGCTCGCCTACAACTACCTGCCCTTCACCGCGCTGCCCCTCTACGTTGCGATCGAGCGGATCGACCGGCGCGTGCTCGACGCCGCGCACGACCTCTACGCCAATCGCACCACCGCGTTCACCAAGGTCGTGCTGCCCCTCGCGATCCCGGGGATCTTCGCGGCGTTCCTGCTCACCTTCATCCCCGCCTTCGGTGACTACGTCAACCAGGAGCTGCTCGGTGGGACGTCGAGCACGATGATCGGCACCGTGATCCAGGACTCCTTCCTGGTCACGGGCGACTACGCGGGCGGCTCGTCGCTGTCGCTCGTCCTGCTGGTGATCGCCCTCGTCGGGATCTGGCTCTACGCGCGCGTGCTGGGCTCGCGCTCGATCGAGGAGTACGTGTGAGCGTCGTGATGCGCCCCCAGGAGGGCGAGCACACGGTCGCCAAGCCGCGTCACCTCGGCCGCTTCGTGCTGCCGGGCTACTCCTGGCTCGTGATCGCCTACCTGGTCTTCCCCATCGTCGTGATGATCATCTACAGCTTCAACAAGACGGTCGGGGGCCTCCAACAGGTCAGCTTCACCTGGAACGGCTTCACCGGCAAGTGGTACCAGCAGTGGAACGACATCCCCGGGCTGAGCTCGTCGTTCTGGCTGTCGATCCGCCTCGCGCTCATCTCGACGGCAATCTCCACGGTGCTCGGCACGCTGCTCGCGGTGGCGCTGGTGCGCTACCGCCCGCCGCAGTTCCGCGGCAAGGGGCTCATCGAGCAGGTCCTCTTCGTCAACATCGCCGCGCCCGAGATTGTGATGGGGGCGTCGCTGCTCGGACTCTTCGTGACGTTCAACATCGCGCGAGGATTCCTCACGCTGGTGCTCGCGCACGTCATGTTCTCGATTGCCTACGTCGCCGTGACCGTTCGCGCCCGGCTCTCGGGCTTCGATCGCTCGCTCGAAGAGGCCGCCCACGACCTCGGCGCGGGGCCGCTCACGACCTTCCGACTCGTCACCCTGCCCCTCATCATGCCCGGCGTGCTCGCGGGGGCCCTGATGGCGTTCGCGCTGTCGATCGACGACTTCGTCACGTCCAACTTCGTCAGCGGCACCAACACCCCGTTCCCGGTGTGGATCTTCGGGGCGTCGCGCGTGGGCACCTCACCTCAGGTCTTCGTCTTCGGCGCGGTGATCTTCCTCGTTGGCATCACCTTCGCGCTGGCCAGCCTGGTCATCGCGCGCAAGGACACCTAAGGTCGAGGGTCCGTCGGGTCGGGAAGGCGGGATTTGAACCCGCGACCTCCTGGTCCCAAACCAGGTGCGCTAACCAAGCTGCGCTACTTCCCGCCTCTCCATCGTGTCACAGGCCACCGCGCGCGGGCGCTCGCTCCGTAGGCTGGGAACGGAGGCTCCGTGGACTACCAGTGGATCATCGACACGCTCGGCGAGACGTGGGACGACCTGGACCGCTACGTGGCGGCGCGCCCCGAGTCCGACTACGACCGCCCGACCGCGTGCCCGGGCTGGGCGGTGCGCGACCTCGTCGGCCACCTGCTCGGACTCACCCGCGTGGTCTTGGGTGAGCCGGTGCCCGCCTACCCCGGTCCGTGGCCCGACTACGTCCACAACCCAATGGGCGAGGTCAACGAGTCCTTCGTCGCCCTCTACCGGCGCCAGCCGATGTCCGAGGTGCTCGTCGCGTACCGCGACGCCAACCGCCGAGCCCTCGACGCACTGCGCGACCTCGACGAGAGCGGCTGGGAGAGGGTTGGCTGGACCCCGGTGGGTGACGGCCCCGCGCACCGATTCCAAGAGATCCGCATCTCCGACGCGTGGATCCACTACCAGGACGCGCGCGACGCGCTGGGCGAGCC
>JBOGFU010000117.1:0-2181 GCA_050743545.1 Acidimicrobiales bacterium
GCACCCAGGTCGTCTCGGCGCGCTTCACCGGCGCGGGCCCGGGCATCGTGCTCGTTCGCGCCAAGTCCTTTGTCGCCGAGCCCGCCGCCGGCGCGCCGGCGAGCGTGGTCGCGGCGCCGACCGGCGACGTCGGAGCGACGGGCGCCGCGCGCGTCGTCTCGAGCCACGTCGAGGAGCGCCAGGGCCCCAAGCTCGAAGACGCCGCGGTCGTCGTGTCGGGGGGCCGCGGGCTCGGCGAGGCCGCCCGCTACGCGCTCGTCGAGGAGGTCGCGGGGCTGCTCCACGGCGCCGCGGGCGCGAGTCGGGCCATCGTCGACGCCGGGTGGGTGCCCTACAGCCACCAGGTCGGCCAGACCGGCAAGACGGTCAAGCCGACCGTCTACCTGGCCTTCGGCATCTCCGGGGCCACCCAGCACATGGTTGGGATGAAGGGCTCCAAAAACATCGTCGCGGTCAACAAGGACCCCGAGGCGCCGATCTTTCAGATCTGCGACCTGGGCATCGTGGGCGACGTCACCAAGGTCCTGCCCGCGCTCATCGACGCCCTGAGGGCCCGGGGCTAGGGGCCCACGCGGGGACCGACGTTCCTTAGGCTGGGACCTCGTGAGCCCGAGCCCATCGACCTGGCCCGCCCGACGGTGGTGGGCGCTCGGGGTCCTCAGCCTCACCCAGTTCATGGTCGCGGTCGACGCGACGGTGATCTCGATCGCGCTGCCCTGGGCCCAGCGCGACCTCGGGTTCTCCGCGGGCGATCGCCAGTGGCTGATCACCGCCTACGTGCTGGCCTTCGGGTCCCTGCTCCTGCTCGGCGGCCGCCTGAGCGACGTGTGGGGCCGGCGACCGTCGCTGCTCGTGGGCCTCGTTGGCTTCGCGCTGGCCAGCGCGCTCGGCGGCGACGCCCACGCCTTCGACACCCTCGTGACCGCGCGCGCCCTCCAGGGCCTCTTCGCCGCGCTGCTCGCCCCCGCGGCGCTCGCGACGGTCTCGGACACCTTCGTCGACGCGCGCGAGCGGGCCCGCGCGTTCTCCATCTTCGGCGCGGTCGCCGGGTCGGGCGCGGTCCTCGGCCTCATCCTGGGCGGCGCGCTGACCCAGTGGGCGTCGTGGCGCTGGTGCCTCAACTTCAACCTGATCGTCGCCGCGGTCGCGGCGATCGGCGTCGTCATCTGGGTCGACGCGACGCGCGCCGAGCGGCGCGCCAACCTCGACGCGTTGGGCACGCTGCTCGCGAGCGGCGGGCTCTTCTTCGTCGTCAACGGCTTCTCGCGCGCGGTCAACGTGGGCTGGGCCGACGGGTCGAGCTGGGGGAGCCTCGTCGGCGGGGGGGTGCTCGTCGTCGCGTTCGTCGCGTGGCAGCGCCGCGCGCCGTCGCCGCTGCTGCCCCTGCGCCTGCTGCTCAACCGCACGCGGGGGGGCAGCCAGGTCGCGCTGTTCACGACGAGCCTGGGGGTCTACTCGCTGTCGCTGTTCCTCGCCTACTACCTGCAGAACACGCTCGGCGACAGCCCGCTGCGCACGGGCGTCTACTTCTTGCCCCTGGTCATCGCGTTGGGGCTGAGCGCGTCGCTGGCCAGCGCGCGCCTGCTCGCGATGGTGGGGCCCCGGCCCCTGGTGCCGGTGGGCCTGCTGATGGGCATGCTGGGGATGGCGCTCTTCACCAAGCTGACCCCCGGCGCGGACTACCTCGGGTCGGTGCTGCCCGGGCTCGTGCTCACCGGGCTGGGCCTGGGGCTTATCCTGGCGCCGGCGACCGCGTCGGCGACCGCGGGGGTCGCCGCGCGCGACGTCGGCGCGGCCTCCGCGCTCGTCAACACGTCCCAGCAGGTCGGCGCGTCGATCGGTACCGCGCTGCTCAACACCATCGCGGTCACGGTGACGTCGCGCTACCTGCGCGCGCCGCACGTGGGCAACGACGCCTCGGTGCTCACCGCGGCGACCCTGCACGGCTACGCGGTCGCGTTCTGGTGGGCCGCGGGCTTCTTCGGGGCGGGCGCGGTCGTCGCGTTCGGGTTGCTGGAGTCGGGCGCGGCGCGCACGGACGCGGAGCCGGTGCCGGCCTAGGTGGCCCGGACGATGCGCGCGACCCGACTCGTCACCGCGTGTGGCGCGTCGTTGGTCGCCATCGTCGCGACCGTGACACCGATAGCCGCGAGCGCGGCGCGAGCGCGGCCGAGCTACTCC
>JBOGFU010000118.1:0-1547 GCA_050743545.1 Acidimicrobiales bacterium
GAGTGGCGCTCTGGTCGCTCACGTGTCGTCCTTGAGGCGCCGGCGCGCGGGCCCGCTCACCACGCGCCACCCCGCCAGCGCGATGACGCCGAGCGCGAGCACGCCCACGATCAGGTACGGGATGAACGACAGGGTGCCGCGAAAGACCGGGAACTGCCACTGGACGTAGCGCAGCGAGCCGATCAGCAATAGGACCACGCCGAAGCCGACGAACACGCTGCCGAAGGCCCCGAAGAGGACGAAGCGCCACAGGTCCTTCAGCGGCTTGAGGGTCTGCTCCTTGAGGTGGCGCAGCGCGAGGTCGCCGATCTCGCCGAGGTCCTCTTTGACCGAGGGCCCGCGCAGGATCTGACGCCACGACGCACCGGCCATGGGGGCAGCCTACTCAGGGCGGTCGCGCACGACGAAGGAGGAACGGGCCGTGGCCACGACGTGGCCGGCGTCGTCGACGATCCGTGCCTCCACCGCCGTGACGCGCCGCCCGGCCCGCACGACGGTCGCGGTGCAGGTCAGTTCGGTCCCCGCGCGCACCGCGCGCAGCAGCGACACGTTGAGGTCCGTGTTGACGACCGAGGCCCGCCGGCCATCGAGCGCGGTGACGGCCGACGCGCCCATCGCCGAGTCGGCCATCGCGGCGAGGAAGCCACCCTGAACCAGCCCCGCGGGGTTGGTCATCCGCTCGTCGGCGCGCATCGACCACACCGTGACGCCCGCGACGGACTTGTCGACGCAGCGCAGGCCGAGGGTGAGGTCGCAGTTGGGTGGCACCTGGAGCGACACACCTCGACCCTACCGCCGCCTCCCAAGTGCCCCGTGGCCCAGTCGGTAGGGTCGTAGCCGTGGTCGACCACCTCTTCGCCGGCGCGAGCGAACTCGAGGGCCGGGCGATTCGAGAGGTCATGGGCGTCGCCATGGACGCGCCCGCGGCGGCCAAGTCGGGCCACAGCGGCACCGCGATGGCGCTCGCCCCGCTGGGCGTCGCGCTCTTCTCGCGCGTGCTGCGCCACGACCCCGCGGACCCCGCGTGGCCCGACCGCGACCGCTTCATCCTGAGCTGCGGCCACGCGTCGATCCTGCAGTACGCGCTCGCCCACGCCTTTGGCTACGACCTCACCGAGGCCGACCTGCGCGCGTTTCGCCAGGCGCATTCGCGCACGCCCGGTCACCCCGAGGCCGGGGTCGCGCCGACCGTGGAGGTGACCACCGGCCCCCTCGGCCAGGGCATCGCCAACGCAGTCGGGATGGCGATCGCCGAGCGCCTGCTGCGCGCGCAGTTCGGCGATGACCTCGTCGACCACCGCGTCTGGGTCCTCGCGGGCGACGGCTGCTTGGAAGAGGGCGTGAGCCACGAGGCCGCGTCGCTCGCCGGACACCTGGGGCTCGACCGCCTCGTCGTGGTCTACGACGACAATCACATCACCATCGACGGGCCCACCGAGCTCGCGCTGGGCGACGACACCGCGGCTCGCTTCGCCGCATACGGCTGGCGCGTGGTGCGCCTGGGCGAGATCGCCACCGACGTCGACGCGCTGGCCGACGCTCTCCGC
>JBOGFU010000119.1:0-4775 GCA_050743545.1 Acidimicrobiales bacterium
AGGGAGAACTCGTCGTAGGGGACAGCGTCCACGCCAGCAGCGTAGACAACGAATGCTAAGCAGGGGTCGTGAGACGCCCGGCGTGCGTGGTGGTGCTGGCCGCGGGGGAGGGCACGCGCATGCGTTCGTCGCGCCCGAAGCCGCTTCACCAGCTCTGCGGACGCGAGATGGTGGTCCACGTGCTCGACGCCGCGACCCACGACGACGTGCGCGCGCGGGTGGTCGTCGTGGGACACGGCGCGACCCAGGTCGAAAAGGTCGTCCGTGAGCGCGTCGCCGGCGGACCCCCGCTGGTGTTCGTCGAGCAGGCCGAGCAACTGGGGACGGGCCACGCGGTGGCGGTCGCGCTGCCGGCGATCGCCGAGCAGGTCGGCGGCACCGACGGCGACGTGCTCATCCTGCCCGGTGACACGCCCCTGCTGCGCGCGGGCACGCTCGACCAGCTCCTCGAGCACCACCGCTCGGTGGGCGCGTCGCTCACCATATTGTCGGCCATCGTCGACGACCCCTCGGGCTACGGGCGGGTCGTGCGCGAGCGCGACGGCTCGCTCGCCCGGATCGTCGAGGAACGCGACGCGAGCGACGACGAGCGAGCGTTGCGCGAGGTCAACACCGCGATCATGGTCGTGCGCGAGGGCCTGCTCGGGCCGGCGCTACGCCGCGTGGGTCGTCACAACGCCCAGAACGAGTACTACCTCACGGACCTCGTGGCCGAGCTGCACGACGCCGGTCACCGCACCGAGGCGATGGTGGTCGACGACGCCCAGGAGACGGCGGGCGTCAACGACCGAGCGCAGCTCGCCGCGGCGGAGTCCGCGCTGCGGCGGCGGATCAACGAGCGCTGGATGCTGCGGGGAGTCACGATGTTCGACCCCGACTCGACCTACGTCGACGTCGACGTGACCCTCGCCGCGGACGTGTGCCTGTTGCCGGGCACGGTGCTGAGGGGCCGGTGCGTGATCGAGCGGGGCGCTCGGGTCGGACCCCACGCGGTGCTGACCGACACGCGAGTCGGCGAGGGAGCATTCCTGGCGAGCGTCTCCGCGGAGCGCGCGGTGGTCGGCGCCGACGCGCGCGTGGGCGCCTACGCGGTCCTCGCGCCGGGCTCACGCGTCGCCGAAGGTGAGGTCGTTGCGGCGCACTCTCTCGTGACTCGTTAACGCCCCGTGACGACTGTGTACGCTGGCGCCGTGGAGTCCCTCGCCAAGCGGCGCCTGGTCATCGTGACCGGGTCCTGCCACCCCGAGTTGGCCAAGGACATCGCCAATCAGCTCGGCGTCGGGCTCACCGAGGCCAACCTGCGGCTCTTCGCCAATGGCGAGATCCACTGTCGCTTCGACGAGTCGATCCGCGGCGCGCACGTGTTCATCATCCAGACCCACGCGCCGCCGGTCAACGACGCCGTGATGGAGCAGCTGATAATGATCGACGCCGCCAAGCGCGCGTCGGCCAAGTCGATCACCGCGGTGATTCCCAACTACGGCTACGCGCGCCAAGACCGCAAGTCCGCGGGCCGCGAGCCGATCACCGCCAAGCTCATCGCGGACATGCTCCAGACCGCGGGGGCCAACCGCGTTCTCTCGGTCGACTTCCACTCGGGCCAGATTCAGGGCTTCTTCGACATCCCGGTCGACCACCTGGTCGCCGCGCCCGTGCTCGAGGAGTACCTCAAGGCCCACGCCGACCCCCACGAGCTCGTGGTCGTCGCGCCCGACGCGGGTCGCGTCAAGGTCGCGGAGCGCTACGCGCAGCACCTGGGCTGTGAGCTCGCGCTGATCCACAAGACCCGTCCCCGCGGTTCGGTCAGCATCGCCGAGGCGCGCCACATCGTCGGTGACGTCGACGGTCGCCACTGCGTGCTCATCGACGACATGATCGACACCGCGGGCACGATCGTCGCCGCGTGCGACCTGCTCAAGGCCCACGGCGCCGACGAGATCTGGGTGATGGCGACCCACGCGGTGTTCTCTCCCCCCGCGGTCGACCGGCTCTTCAACGCCCCCGTGTCGCGTGTGGTGGTCACCGACACGCTGCCCCTCGGGCCCGAGCGGCGCTTCGAGAAGCTCGAGGTCCTGTCGATCGCGTCCATCGTGGCCAACGCGATCTCGGCGATCTTCCAGGACGCGTCGGTCTCGGACATCTTCAGCGGCGAGAACCTGCTCTAGGAGCCCGGCTAGACTGGACCTCCGGCGCGCGCCCCCTCGGGGGCCGGCCCTCCAAGGAGTCGACATGTCCCAGGTCACGTTGCCAGCCACCACCGAGCGCGCCCGCGGGTCGCGCAACGCGCGCCGCCTGCGCCACTCGGGGTCGATCCCCGCCGTCGTCTACGGCGAGGGCGTCGACCCGCTGCCCGTCGCCGTCGACGCCAAGGCCTTTCGCGCCGCGGTCTCGGGCGACCAGGGCCTCAACTCCGTGATCACCCTCGAAGCCGACGGTCAGACCTACCTCGTTCTCGCGCGCGAGATCCAGCGCCACCCGGTTCGCGGCACCGTTGCCCACATCGACTTCCAGGTGATCGACCCCAACAAGGAAGTCACCGCGGAGATCCCCGTGCACCTGGTGGGCGACGCCGTCGAGGTGCGCCACGCGGACTGGGAGGTCGACCAGACGATGTTCAGCCTTGAGGTGCGCAGTCGCCCCGACCAGATCCCGACCCACGTCGACGTGGACATCTCCCAGCTCAAGGCCGGCGGGGCGATCCGCGTCAGCGACCTGGCCCTGCCCGCGGGGGTCGAGGCCCTTGGCGACACCGCCGCGTCCGTGGTCACGACCCACCCCGGACGCGTCGCGGCCACGCCGGTGGCGAGCGCCCCCGAAGTCGCGAGCTAGCCCCCCGTGGCGCTTCGGCGCACCCGCGACGAGCGGCGCGGTCGCGCGAGCGATCTCGTGATCGTGGGCCTGGCCAATCCCGGAGCGGAGTACGAGGCGTCGCGCCACAACGTTGGTGGCGACGCCGTGCGCCGGCTCGCCGAGCGTCGCGGTGTTCGCCTCGTCGCCGAACGTCGTCAGCGCTGCGCGAGCGCGAGCCTGGACACGCCGCAGGGCCTCGTCACCCTCGCCGTGCCGACGACGTTTATGAACGAGTCGGGCGCCGCGGTCGTGCCCCTGGTGCGCCGAACGTCGCTCGTGGACCTCACGCGGCTCGTCGTTGTCCACGACGAGCTCGACCTCGAGCCCGGACGCCTCCAGCTGAAGGTCGGCGGCGGGCTCGCCGGGCACAACGGACTTCGCTCGATCGCCGGCGCGCTGGGTGACCAGGGCTTCGTGCGTCTGCGCATCGGCATCGGCAAGCCACCCAGCAAGGAGCAGGGAGCGGACTACGTCTTACGTCGCTTGTCGGCGTCGTCGCGCGCCGAGCGCGAGGAGTCCATCGAGCGCGCCGCCGACGCGCTCGACGCGCTCATCGACGACGGCCTCGAGGAGGCCCAGCGCCGGGTCAACGGCGCGTGAGCGACGGTCTGCGCCGGGTCCTGGACCTGGCCGCGCCGGGGGTTCGCGCCGCGCTGGCCGCGGGCGAGCTGGCCCCGGGCGCCGTGACGACGCCCCTCGCGGTCGCGGCCCAGGCGCTCGCCGCGGACTCGACCCTGGTCGTGACCGCGACGTCCAACGAGGCCGAGGCGCTGCGCGACGGCGTCGCCGCGCTGCTGGGCGCCAACGAGGAGGTCGCGCTGTGGCCCGGGTGGGACACCCACCCCTTGGAACGGGTCAGCCCGGACGCGGCGGTAATGGCGGCGCGCGCGCTGCTGCGCTGGCGCCTCGAGTCCGGTGACCGGCCCCGCGTGATGGTCGCCGCGGCGCGCGCGCTCAGCCAGGTGCTCGCCCCCGACGCGCCCGCCGAGCCCCTCGAGGTGCGCGTCGGCGCGGCGATCGACCGCGACGAGTTCGTCGCGGCGTTGGCGCGGCGTGGCTTCCGGCGCGAGGGGCTCGTGGAGCACCGCGCGGAGTTCGCGGTTCGCGGGGGGATCGTCGACGTGTGGAGCGCCCACGCGGAGTCGCCGGTTCGCCTCGACCTCTTCGGCGACGACCTCGAGCGCCTGAGCACGTTCGACATCGCCAACCAGCGCTCGCTCGTCGACCTGGCGTCGACCGTCATCGCCCCCGCGCGCGAGTGGGTCCCGACGCGCGCGACGCGCGCGCGCGCGGGCGAGCTCGCCGACCTGGCGCCCTGGGGGCGCGTGGCGTTCGACCGCCTCGCCGAGGGTCAGCTCTTCGACGGCATGGAGGGCTGGATGTCGCTCTTCGTCGAGCGCGTCGCGACCGTCGTCGACCTCGTCGGTGACGCGTCCGTGCTACTCGTCGAGCCGTCGCGAGTGCGCCGGCGCGTGGAGGACCTCCTCGCCGAGGAGCGCGAGCTCGCCGACACCGTCGCGGCGACGTGGCGCGCCGACCAGGTGGTCCCACTCCTGCACGCGCCCCTCGACGCCGTGCTCGCGGGGCGCGACGTCGCGGTCCTCGAACCGGGCGCCGGCGCCGACCGCGTCCACGTCGCGGCGCCCCCGGTTGTCCAGGGGGACCCGGCGCGCCTCGCCGCCCCCGTGCGCCCGTGGTCGCCGCGTCGTCGTGGCGTGGTGCTCACCAACAGCGCGGCCGGGGTCGCCCGCGTCGCCGACCAACTCCGCGCCGAAGGCCTCGAGGTCACGACGAATCCCGACGCTCTGCTCGACGTGCGCGTGAGCGTGCTCGAATCAACTCTGCCGCACGGCTTCAGCCTCGACGACCCGGAGGTCGTCGTGTGGAGCGAGACCGACCTGACGGGGCGGCGCGCGGTGCACCGC
>JBOGFU010000120.1:0-1819 GCA_050743545.1 Acidimicrobiales bacterium
CTTTAAGACCTGGCGCGCGTCCTTCACCCCGGGCACGGAGACCACTACGTTGTTCTTGCCCTGGAGGTTGACGGTCGAGCCCGAGACGCCGAGGCCGTTGACGCGATTCGAGAGGATCGTGATGACCTCTTGCATCTGTGACGCGGTCGCGTTGGTGGCCGGCTTGTAAACCACCGACAGCCCGCCGGCCAGGTCGAGTCCGAGCTTGGGCCCCCAGCCGAGGCTAAGCGTTGTGGCGAGCGCGCCGAACGAGACCGCGATCGTCAGCACGAGGCTGACGAGCATCGTCTTTCGCGAGGCGACCGGTGCGGCCATTCCTAGTGGTCGGCCTCGGGAGCCTCCGGGGCCTCGGGCGCGTCCGTGTGCTCGTCGTCGCTCGACTCGGGCACCGCGGGGTCGATCCGACGCGCGATCGCGCTCGGCACGAAGTCGAGCTCAACGCCCGTGTCGGTGAGCACGCGCACCAGGTCGTCCGAGCGCGAGATGATCGTGCCGACCAGTCCGCCGATCGTCTGAGCGCGGTCGCCCACCTCGACCTGACGGGCCTGGGAGCGCGCGGCCTTCTGCTTGCGGCTACGCGGGCGGATGTAGAAGAAGTAGATCGCGCCGAACAGCGCGACGTAGATCAGCAGGAACGCGGACGAGCCCGACGACTTCTTGGCGGTGGCGGCGAACAGCAGATGGCTCGCGGCAATGAGGGTCATGCTTCCTCCGTGGATGGACCCCGACACCCTACTCTCTGGCGCTTAGGCGCTTAGAGCAGTCCGCCTCCGCGAGGGGTCAGGCCGAGGTGTCGGTAGGCGCGCTCGGTCGCCACGCGACCGCGCGGCGTGCGCGTGAGCAGGCCCTCGCGCAACAGGTAGGGCTCGTAGGCGTCTTCGACCGTCGTGGTCTCCTCGCCCACCGCGTGGGCGAGCGTGGTGAGCCCCACGGGCGAGTGGGCGAACTGGCCGCAGAGCAGGCCCAGGATCCGTCGGTCCATCTTGTCGAGGCCCAGCTCGTCGACCCCGAAGAGCTCGAGCGCGTCGCGCGCGAGCGCCTCGTCGACGCTTCGCGCGCCTCGCACGTCCGCGACGTCGCGCACCCGGCGCAGCAGGCGGTTGGCGACGCGCGGCGTGCCGCGGCTTCGCCGTGCGATGCACCCCGCGGCTCCCCCCACGAGCTCCACGCGCAGCAGCCCCGCCGAGCGCTCGATGATCGCGGTCAGCTCGTCGGGGTCGTAGAGATCGAGCGACGCGACGAAGCCGAAGCGGTCGCGCAGCGGCGCGGCGACCAGGCCGGTGCGCGTCGTCGCGCCCACCAGCGTGAAGCGCGGCAGGTCCAGGCGGATGGAGCGCGCGCTCGGCCCGCGCCCGATCATGACGTCGAGTCGCCGGTCCTCCATCGCCGGGTAGAGGACCTCTTCGACCGAGCGAGGGAGGCGGTGGATCTCGTCGATGAAGAGCACGTCGCCGTCGGCGAGGTCGGTCATGATCGCCGCCAGGTCCCCCGGGCGCGTGAGCACCGGACCGGACGTCACGCGCAGCCCCGACCCCATCTCGTGGGCGACGATCGTCGCGAGCGATGTCTTGCCGAGCCCCGGGGGGCCGGCGAAGAGTAGGTGGTCGACGCTCGCGCCGCGCGCTCGCGCCGCGCCCAACACGATGTCGAGGTGCGACACGAGCTCGCGCTGGCCGACGAACTCGGCGAGCGAGCCGGGGCGCAGCGACGCCTCGACCACCCGCTCGTTGTCGTCGGCGTGTATCGACGCCGGACCGGTCGCGTCGAGGTCGACGTCGCGCCGCGTCATCGCGGTCGCAGCCGGTGCAGGGCCTCGCGC
>JBOGFU010000121.1:0-8667 GCA_050743545.1 Acidimicrobiales bacterium
GCCAAGGCCCGCGTCGCCGCGCGTGAGCGCGAGGTCCAGCGCCGCGCCAAGGAGAAGGCCGCGGCCGAGGCGAAGAAGTTGCGCGAGGCCGAGGCCAAGCGCAAGGCCATCGAGGCCGAGCGCCAGCGCAAGCTCAAGGAGGTCGAGCGGCGCAACGTCGAAGAGCAGCGTCGCCAGGAGCGCCGCGAAGCCGAGGAGCACAAGCGTCGTGAGGCGCTCGAGCGAAAGATGCACTCGAAGCCCTACGGCGAGGACCACGCGCTGCTCGCTGAGCTGCGCGACCGCCTGCTCGAGGCGCGCGCCGCGACCGCTCGCCAGATCTCGGTGAGCGAGACCGAGGCCAACGAGATGCTCGTCGACCGCGAGCGCCTCGAATACGACGACGAGGACGGCTCGAGCGTCGCGAGCGACATCCAGCGCGACCAGCTCAAGGAGTTCGCCGGCAGCCTGCGCCTCAAGATCGACGAGATCGACGTCGCGCTCGCGCGCATCGCCGACGGGAGCTACGGGCGATGCGACGAGTGCTTCGAGCCGATCACGGTGGCCCGGCTGCGCGCGCAGCTGCCGGTGTTCACGTGCGTGTCGTGCCGCGCGGCCGTCTAGGGCGCTACCCCAGCCCCACCGTGGTCGCGGTGGCGCTCGTCGTCACGGCGCTCGACGCGGCGACCAAGGCCTGGGCGCGCGCCGAACTGGCCACCCACCCCGCCCACGTCGGGGGGCTCGTCTGGCTGCGCCTGCGCTACAACTCGGGGCTCTCGTTCTCGGTGCGCCCCGCGGGGTCGATCGCGACGACCGTGCTCACGCTCGCGGTCGCGCTCGGCGTCGTCGTGGTGGGTCTGCGCGCGCGCGGCGGCGCGCCCGCGATCGGCTTCGGGCTGCTCATTGGGGGCGGGCTGGCCAACGCGGTCGACCGTCTCGCGGCGAGCCCCCACCGCGTGACCGACTTCGTCGCCGTGGGGTCGTTCCCCGTGTTCAACCTCGCCGACGCGGCGATCACCGCGGGCTTCGTCGTCTTGGTGGTGGTCGCGCTGCGCGGTGAGAGGCTGCTCGCGTGAGCGACGACCACGTCCTCGACGTCGCACTGCCCGAGGGCCTCGACGGCTGGCGCGCCGACCGCGCGCTGGCGATGCTGAGCGGGCTCAGTCGGCGAGAGGCGGCCGCGCTCATCGACGCGGGCGCGCTGTCGGTCAACGGCGTGGTGGTGACGCGCGCGGCGGCGCCGCTCGACGCGCGCGCGCGCCTCGAAGCGCGACTGCCCGAGCGCGGCGTCGTGGGGGTGGAGCCCGACGCGTCGGTCGTCGTCACGGTCGCGCTCGAGGACCCCGACTTCGTCGTCATCGACAAGGCCCCGGGCGTCGTCGTGCACCCCGGCGCCGGCCACCGCGGCGCCACGCTCATCGCCGGCGTGCTCGCGCGCTACCCGGCGATGTTGGCGTCACTCGACGGCCTCGGCGACCCCGAGCGCCCCGGGGTCGTGCACCGCCTCGACAAGGGAACGTCGGGCCTACTCGTTGTCGCGACGAGCCCCGCGGGCTTCGCCGGGCTCGCCGCGCAGATGCGCGCGCACCTCGCTCGTCGCACCTACCTCGCGCTCGTCGAGGGCACCGTCGCGGCCGACGCCGGCGTGGTGGACGCGCCGATCGGGCGCTCGACTCGCACCCCGACGCGCATGAGCGTGCGCGTCGACGGGCGCGACGCGCGAACCCGCTACGAGGTCGTGGGCCGACTCGACGGCCCGCCCGCGACGACGCTGGTGCGCGTGGGGCTCGAGACGGGACGCACCCACCAGATACGCGTCCACCTCGCGAGCATCGGCCACCCCGTGGTCAACGACACGCGCTACGGCCACCGGCGCGACCGACGCCTGGGCGAGGACCGTCCGTTCCTGCACGCCGCGCGCTTGGAGTTCGCCCACCCGCTGACGGGCGAGCGCGTCGACGTGTCGTCGGCGCTGCCCGACGACCTCGCCGCGCTGGTGCCGGGGTTGGCCTAGACGCTCTCGTGCGCGGCGATGACCACGGAGTCGTCGCGCAGCAGCGCGAGGGCCTCCTCCTCGGCGCGGCGCACCCGGCGCACGCCGATGTCCATCTTCGTCGCGGTGGCCTGGAGCGACAGCGGGGTCGCGCCGGCCAGGCCGAAGCGGTGTATGAGGACCTCGCGCTGGAGCTCGCTCAGCTGGTCGAGCGAGCCGATGAGCTGCTCGTCCATCATGGCGCGCTCGATCTCGCTGACCCAGTCGTAGTCGCTCGGCGCGACGAGGTCGCCCAGGGTGGTCGCCGAGTCCGACGACGCCGGCTGGTCGAGGCTCGCGGTGACCCCGGCGAGCCCGCGCAGGGAGTCACGCACCGCCTTGGACATCCCGGTCGCCTCGGTGAGCTCGTCGTCGGTCGGCGCTCGCCCGAAGATCGAGGTGAGCTCGGCCGACGTGGCCTCGAGGCGCTGGAGCTGCTCGCCGACCTCGAGGGGGATGCGGATCGTGCGCCCGTGCTGTTGCACGGCGCGCTGGAGGGCCTGGCGAATCCACCAGGTCGCGTAGGTCGAGAACTTAAAGCCGCGCTCCCAGTCGAACTTCTCGACCGCGCGCAGGAGCCCGAAGGTACCCTCCTGGACCAGGTCGGTCATCTCGACGCCGCGGTCCTGGTAGCGGCGGGCCCAGTGCAGCACGAGTCGCAGGTTGGCCGCGACCATCTGCTTCTTGGCCTCTTCGTCGCCGGCCGTCACGCGCTTGGCGAGCTCGACCTGCTCGTCGTAGTTGGGCATGGGGTAGCGATCCAGGTCCCGCATGAGCAGGCCCAGCATGTCGGCCGTGTTGACCGACGAACGGCGGGGGGTTGCCATCTCGTCTCTCCTCGTCACGAATAGTCTCGTCGCCCCGGTGGGACCCGAATTTCTCCTACCGAGGCAGTACTAATTTACCACCAGGTAGTTGCGTAGTCAAGGGTTAGGCGCTGTGGGTGCGCTTGACGGGCGTACCCCCACGGGCCTGGTCGACCATGTCGGCGAGGGTGTAGCTCGCGAGGTGCTCGCGCATGTGGCTGCCGACGTCGGCCCACACGCCCAGAAGCACGCACTGGCCCTCGTGGTCGCACGCGCCGTCCTGGTGGGGTTCACCAAAGTCGCCCGCGACGATGGGGCCGTCGACCGCGGCGACGACCTCGGCGAGGGTCACCGACTCGGGGGCCCGCGCGAGCACGTAGCCGCCGCCCACGCCGCGCTTGGAGCGCACGAGGCCCACGCCCTTCAAGCTGAGCAGGATCTGCTCTAAGTAGGGCTGGGGTAGCCCGGTGCGCTCGGCGAGGTCGCGCACCGACACCGGCGAGGCGAGGTCGTCGCGCAGGGCGAGGCTGAGCAGAGCCCGGCTGGCGTAGTCGCCGCGCGTTGAGACCCTCACGGCCCAAGTGTAGGACCGACGCGCGAGCGCCCCGGGTGCTCGACCCGGGGCGCGGGTCTGGCACACTGCGTAGGTGGACCAGAGCGACGCGGCCGACGCGGTGACGGTGGGGCCGGACGAGGTCCTGGCGCCCGGGGAGCCCGCGGCCCCCGAGGGCGAGGCGAGCGACTTCATCTCCCAGCCGGCCAAGGTCATGCGCATCGGCTCGATGGTCAAGACCCTGCTCGACGAGGCGCGCTCGGCGCCGCTCGACGAGGCCGGGCGAGTGCGCCTGCGCGAGATCTACCAGACGTCGATCAAGGAGCTGTCGGGCGCCCTCAGCCCCGACCTCGGCGCCGAGCTCGGCCGGATGGCGCCCCCGTTCACCTCGGACGCGCCGAGCGAGTCCGAGCTGCGCGTGGCCCAGGCCCAACTCGTCGGATGGCTCGAGGGGCTCTTCCACGGGATACAGGCGTCGCTCTTCGCCCAGCAGGCCGCCGCCGCGGCCCAGTTGGAGAAGATGCGCGATCGCTCGCTCAACCCCGGCGCGACCGAGCCGCGCTCGGGCACCTACCTCTAGCCCGTGGCCCCCTGGCACAGAGCTCGCCTAGGGTCGGCGCGCGCGCGAAGGGGGAGCGGTGGCTGACGAGTTCGTCCACCTCCACAACCACACCGAGTACTCGATGCTCGACGGCGCGGCGCGCATCGAGGAGCTCGTCGCCGCGGCGGTCGCCGACGGCCAGCGCGCGCTGGGGATCACCGACCACGGCAACCTCTACGGGGTCATCGAGTTCTACGACGCGTGCCGCGCCCAGGGGGTCACCCCGGTCATCGGCCTCGAGGCCTACATGGCCGCCGACTCGCGCTTTAGCCGCCCCGCGCGCCGGGGGCGCGTCGACGACACGGGGGGCGAGACCGAGGGCGGGGCCAAGCTCTACCACCACCTGACCGTGCTCGCGGTGAGCGACGAGGGCTATCGCAACCTTCGTTCGCTGTCGTCGATGGCGTTCCTCGAGGGCTACTACTACAAGCCGCGCGTGGACTGGGAGCTCCTCGAGCGCTACGCGCCCGGGCTCGTCGCGACGACGGGGTGCCTCGGCGGGGTGGTGCTCCAGGCGCTCATGAACGACGACTACGCGCGCGCGGTCGAGCTCGCCGCGCGGCTCCAGTCGATCTTCGGCCGCGACAACCTCTTCGTCGAGCTCCAGGACCACGGCCTCGCCGAGCAGGCGCGCACCAACCCCGAGCTCGTGCGCCTGGCGCGCGAGATCGACGCGCCCCTGCTCGCCACCAACGACCTGCACTACGTGCGCCACGGCGACGCCGAGATGCACGACGCGCTGCTGTGCGTGGGCACGGGGTCGCTCGTCGCGGACCCCAACCGCTTTCGCTTCCACTCCGACCAGCACTACCTCAAGAGCGCCGCGGAGATGCGCCACCTCTTTCGCGACCTGCCCGAGGCCTGCGACAACACCCTCGCGCTCGCCGAGCGCGCGAGCGTCACGATCGAGTTCGACAACGACGCGCTGCCCGAGTTCGTGCTACCGGCCACCTACGCGGGCTCGCCGCACAAAGACGGCGCCAACGCCTACCTGCGTGACCTCGCCTACGCCGGCGCGCGCGAGCGCTACTCCGACGCGCTGCCCGCCGAGGTCGTCGAGCGCCTCGACTACGAGCTCGGCGTTGTCTCTGACATGGGATTCTCCGACTACTTCCTCGTCGTCTGGGACCTCATCCGTCACGCGCGCGAGCGCGGGATCCGCGTGGGCCCGGGTCGCGGCTCGGCGGCGGGGTGCTGCATTGCCTACTGCCTGCGCATCGTGGACCTCGACCCGATTCGCTACGGGTTGATCTTCGAGCGCTTCCTCAACCCCGGGCGTCGCCAGATGCCCGACATCGACATGGACTTTGACGAGCGCTTCCGCGGCGACATCATCCGCTACGCCGCCGAGCGCTACGGCGCCGACCACGTCGCCCAGATCGTGACGTTTTCGACGATCAAGGCGCGCGCCGCGGTTCGCGACGCCGCGCGCGTGCTGGGCTACCCGCCCCAACTCGGCGACCGCATCGCCAAGGCCATGCCCCCACTGGTGATGGGCCAGGACCTGCCATTAAAGGCCTGCTTCACCCCGACCCCGGGCTTCGAGGCGAGGTATAACGAGGCCACCGAGCTGCGCGGGCTCTACGCGAGCGACACCGAGGTCCAGCACGTCATCGACGTCGCCAACGGCTTCGTCGACAAGCGGCGCCAGGACGGCATCCACGCCGCCGCGGTCGTGATCACCAAGGAGCCGATGCTCGACTACGTCCCGGTCCAGCGAAAGTCGGGGCCGACCGGCACCGCGGAGGACGCCCCGATCGTCACCCAGTACGAGGCGTCGGCGATCGAGAAGCTCGGCCTCCTCAAAATGGACGTGCTGGGGCTGCGCAACCTCGCGATCATCGAGCGCGCGCTCGAGCACGTGCGGCGACGCCACGGCGTCGACGTCGACATTGACAACGTGCCCCTCGACGACCCGGGCGTCTACGAGATGCTGCGCCACGGCAACTCGATCGGGATCTTCCAGCTCGAGGGCGACAAGATGCGCCAGCTCATGCGCCGCCTCGCGCCGACCAGCTTCGACGACATCGCCGCGCTCAACGCGCTCTACCGGCCGGGGCCACTCTCCGAGGGCGTCCACAACGACTACGCCGACCGCAAGAACCTCCGCCAGGCGGTCTCCTTTGACCACCCGGACCTAGAGCAGATCCTCGGCGAGACCTACGGGCTGATGATCTACCAGGAGGACATCATGCGCGTCGCGACCAAGGTCGCGGGCTTCTCGATGAGTGAGGCCGACGACCTGCGAAAGGCGTGCAGCAAGAAGATCCGCGAGATGATCCAGGCCCAGCGCGCGAAGTTCGTCGCGGGCGCCGAGCGCGAGGGCTACGGGCGAGCGCTCGGCGAGGCGATCTTCAACAAGATCGAGCCCTTCGCCGACTACGCGTTCAACAAGAGCCACGCCTACGGCTACGCGTTCATCGGCTACCAGAACGCGTGGCTCAAGGCCAACTACCCGGTCGAGTACATGGCCGCGCTGCTCACGAGCTTTCGCGAGGACAAGGACAAGACCGCGGTCTACCTCAACGAGGCGCGCCAGATGGGCATCACCGTCGCCGTGCCCGACGTCAACCAGTCGATCGCCGACTACGCGCCGAGCACCACCGAGGAGCGCACGATCCTCTTTGGCATGGCCGCGGTGCGCAACGTCGGCGAGTCCCTCGTCGACAAGATCGTCGCCGAGCGCGCCGCGGGCGGGGCCTTCGCGTCGGTCTACGACTTCTGCCGCCGCGTCGACCCGGTGGTCCTCAACCGGCGGTCGATGGAGTCACTCATCAAGGCGGGCGCGTTCGACTCGCTCGGGGTCACGCGCCTCGGCTTCCTGCTCAAGGTCGAAGAGATCGTCGACGTCACGCTGTCGCGGCGAAAGGACCTCTCCTTAGGGATCTCGACGCTCTTCGCGTCCCTCGACGGGGGCGCCGACGACTGGGAGGGGACCGAGGTCGACATCGGCGACGTCGAGTGGGACGCGTCGGTCAAGCTCGACTTCGAGCGCGAGATGCTCGGCACCTACATCTCGGACCACCCCCTCTACAAGCTCGTCGCGGCGCTGGCCGCGCGCACCGACGGCACGATTGCCAAGGTCATGGAGCGCGCCGAGGAGCTCGTCGGCCAGGCGCGCTCGGTCACCGTGGGCGGGCTCCTCACCGAGGTCCAGGTGCGCACGACGCGCGCGGGCCAGCCCTACGCGCGCGTGGTGTTGGAGGACCTCGGCGGCGCGATGGAGATCATCTTCTCGACGCGCGCGTTCGAGAAGTGCAGCGGCTACCTCGCCAAGGACAACGTGGTCCTGGTCAAGGGGCGCCTCGACCACCGCGACGAGGAGGTGCGATTCAGCGCGCTCGAGGTGAGCCTGCTGCGCGCGGACCCCACGGTCGACGAGCTGCGCCTCACCCTGGGGCCCGAGGACCTGACCCAAAGCGGTATCGCCGCGCTGCGCGACGTGCTCGCGCGCTACCCGGGGGCGAGCCCGGTCATCGTCGAGGTCGTGTCGGGCAAGACCTTCCGCCTCGGCCCCGAGTTCAACGTCAACATCGCCTCGGTCGTGGGCGATTTGCGTACGGAATTCGGGCGGAACGTCATCAAGGCCTAGCCCCGGGAACGGGGTCGCGCAATCCTCGTAGAATGGTCTCCTATGGCCATGACCGTCACCACGAAGGACACGACCGCGCTCAGCGACGCCGAGCTAGCCGAGATGGCCGACCTGTGCGTCGACCGCGAGCCCAGCTTCGACATCGGATTCCTGTCCAAGCAGCGTGAGGAGTGGGTGCTCGTGACCTACGCGCGCGAGGGCAACCGTCTGCGCGGCTACTCGTTCTGCACCCTCGAGCGCATCGGGGGCACGCCCTCGCTGCTCGTGGGGATCATGCTGGTCGACCGCAACACCAAGTCCGACCAGGCGCTGCGCGCCATCCTGCACGACCAGTTCCGCCGGGCCCTGCTGGCCTTCCCCGACGAGGACGTGCTGTTGGGCGCGCGCCTGTGCACCGCGGACGGGTTTCGTGCGTTCGCGGGGCTCGAGGACGTCGTGCCGCGTCGCGGCTATCGCCCGACCGGCGAGGACCGCGCGTGGGGCCGGCGCCTGGCCAAGCGCTTCGGCTCCGAGAAGTCGATCGACGACAAGACCTTCGTCATGAGCACGTCGCCCGGCCCCGTGGGCGGGCTCGACTACGTGGCCGCCCGAGCGGTGCTGCCCGACGGTGCGGAGGACCTCTTCGAGGGCGTGCGCGCCGAGCGCGGCGAGCGCTTGGTGGTCTTCGGCTGGGCGATGGCCGAGGCGTTGGCGTCGGGCAAGCTCCCGCGCTAGCTAGCCCCGGGGCAGCAGCCCTGTGCAGCTCTTGTAGCAGTGGCCGTCGATGGGCGACGACAGCGTGGTGAGCACGTAGGCCGGCCGGAACCCCAACGCGGTCGCCAGGTCCTTGCCGGCGAGGGACGTGCGCCGCGTCGCCTCCATGGTGCGAACCGCGTAGGCGTCTTCGCACACCAGCCACACGTCGTCGCCGAACCAGCCAAAGCGCACCCAGGTCGAGCCGTCCTCGTCGCGGCGCAGCAGCTGGGGGCCGCGGTCGGCGGCCACCAGCGCGACGCTCGGGCGCTCGCCGCGGAACTCCCAGTAGGGCGCGCTCGGCCCGCGAAAGCCGAAGAGTGGGCCGTCGGGTGGGGTCGCCACGAGCGCGAGCCACTCGCGGATTCGCCG
>JBOGFU010000122.1:0-4654 GCA_050743545.1 Acidimicrobiales bacterium
GCTTGCGCAGCGCCTGGGACATGAGCCGAGCCTGGAGCCCGACGTGGGTGTCTCCCATGTCCCCCTCGATCTCGGCCCTCGGGGTGAGGGCGGCCACCGAGTCGATGACGATCACGTCGAGCGCACCCGAGCGGATGAGCATGTCGGCGATCTCGAGGGCCTGCTCCCCGGTGTCGGGCTGGGAGATGAGCAGGTCGTCGACGTTCACTCCGATGGCGCCGGCATACACCGGGTCCATGGCGTGCTCGGCGTCGATGTAGGCGCAGATCCCCCCGTTGCGCTGAGCCTCGGCCACCACGTGCATGGCGAGGGTCGACTTGCCCGACGACTCGGGGCCGTAGAGCTCGACGATGCGACCGCGCGGCAGGCCGCCGATGCCCAGGGCGAGGTCCAGCGCGAGCGCGCCGGTGGGGATCGACTCGATGTTCATGTGCAGGTTCTCGCCCATGCGCATGATCGACCCCTTGCCGAACTGCTTCTCGATTTGGCCGAGTGCCGCGTCGAGGGCCTTGGTGCGATCGTCGTTTGCCATTCCTTCTCCTTACAGTCTCGCGGCACGCTACGGCCCGCGAGTGACATCGGTCGCTGATCTGGTCCTCGTACGATACTACGAACAAGTGTTCGTACGTGGGATTCGCAGAGTCGCGGAGTCGACGTGGTGGCCTCACGCCGGCGCCAAATGAAGCCACCCCGGACCCGGAGCACCCAGCGCCGGAGACCGCAAGCACCTCGCGGGCCCGGGCGACGCGTGGCCCGCGACTAAGGAGCGTGACCCGAGTCTGCGTCCACGAGTGCCGCCGCCAACACTGCGCCCAGGATCCGAGCGCTCAGCACGCCGAGCTCCTCTGGGCTCTGGGTCGGCAGGGCGAAGGTGGTGAA
This sequence comes from Acidimicrobiales bacterium, assembly GCA_050743545.1. Lineage (GTDB taxonomy): Bacteria > Actinomycetota > Acidimicrobiia > Acidimicrobiales > RAAP-2 > RAAP-2. The sequence goes on from JBOGFU010000122.1 coordinate 880, forward strand.
TCCCGACGCATGAACCTCGAAGGCGTCGCGGACCCACGCGGGGGGGTCGCCGGCACCGCCGCTCGCGCTCCACGCGGCGGCGGCCGTCTGACCGGAGAACATTCGGCGCTGTTCGAGGACCTTCGTCAATTCGGCCTGAGTTCCCGGAGAGAGCTCAACTCGGTCCCCGTACGCATCCCAGAAGGCGCGCCCGATGAACGTGCGGATGAACGAGTGAACCCGCGCCATCGCGACCGCGAGCCAGTCCTCCAGATCCCCCTCCGGCGCGAAGGCGGTCGGCACCAGCTCGAGAATCGCTCGGCTGGTCTCGCGAAAGATCTCTGCGACCAGGTCGTCGTGGGTCGCGAAGTAGCGAAAGACGGTGCGTCGACTCACCCCGGCTTGCGCGGCGACCTCGTCGATCGTGAAGCCCAGGCCCGAGCCGGCGACGACCACCCTCGCCCCCTCAACAATCCGGTTTCGGGTCCGCGACCGTGTGTCGTCTCGCAGGGTCGGGCGCTTCTCCTGGTCCGCCGGGTCAACCACCTCTCCGACCTCCCTCGATCTCGCGCTCCCTGGTGCACTCCCAGGAGCCTTCATGGCACTTTACAACATCTTCCTGGCATAGTATAGTGTCATTATGGCATCAGGGCGGGCCAGAAGGCTCCAGCGGGAGCGGACGCCCATCCGCGAACCCGGGCTGGCCGCGTCGAGCGATCCCACTGGCGCTCGGGTGGGTGACGGTCCCGTGCACTTCGCCGCCCTCGCGGCGGTGGGCCAGAACTCCCAGGACCTGACCGTCGTCCTCGACGCCGACGGCGCGGTGACGTACGCCAACCCCGCCGCACTCCAGGCCTTCGGGATCTCGCTCGACGAGGGCGTGGGCACCAGCTCATTCACGTACCTGCACCCCGACGACGTCAGTCGCGTCGTGAGCCAGTTCCTCAAGCTGCGCCGACGACCCCGGTCCTCGGTCAGCGACGCCGTGCGTGCCGTCACGCCCGCGGGCGAGGTCCGCGAGCTCGAGATCATCTCGACCAACTTCATCGACGACCCGGCCGTCCACGGCATCGTCGTGAACGGACGCGACGTGACCGACCAGCGCGCGGCCGAGCGCGCTCGCGCCGAGGCCGAGCTCCGCGACGTCGAGGCGCAGCTCGCGGCGGCGGCGGTCCTCGCCAGCTCCGAGGAGCGCTTTCGACTGGCCTTCCTCGACAACATGGCCCCGATGATCATCGCCGACCTCGACGACCGCGCCGTGGCGGTCAACGACGCCTTCTGCTCGATGGTGGGCTACACCAGTGAGGAGCTCCTCGGGCGCGACTCCGCTCTCCTCACCTACCCCGAGGACGCCGAGGTCTCGGCCGAGTCGCGCGAGCTCATCCTCGACGGAAGCTCCGCCGACGCGCGCTACGTGAAGCGCTACCTCCACAAGAGTGGCCGGGTCATCGCGGTCGAGTGCTCGCGCGCGGCCGCTCGCGACGCGGACGGCACCCCCCTCTACTTCGTCATCTCCCAGCGCGACATCTCCGATCGGGTCCAGCGCGACCACGTCCTGCGTCTCCTCTCCGCGGTGAACCGACTGGCCGTGTGCGCGCTCGACGAGATGGAGTTCGGCCAGCAGCTGTGCTCGGTTCTGGTGGACACGGGCGGCTACGCCCTTGCGTGGATCGGCCTCGCCGTCGACGGCGGCGGCGGCGGGGTCGACGTGTGGTGCGCGGCCGGCGAGACCGACTACCTGACTCGCGACGTCGAGGGCTGGTGGGGTACGCCCGACAGCGACGCCGGCCACGCCGGCGCCGCCATGGTGACCGGGGCGAGCCAGGTGGTGCACGACCTGGCCGCCGACGCACCCAACCGTGAGTGGGGCGAGCGCGCGCGGAGCTTCGGGCTCGCGTCGTCGGTGGCGATACCCGACCGCTTCGGGACGCGGCGCGCCGCGCTCTGCGTGTACTCGCGCGACCTGGGGGCCTTCGACGACGTCGCGGTCACCGGGCTCGAGGAGGTCGTGCGGGAGGCCGAGTTCGCGGTGGCCCACGTGAGGACGGTTCGCGGGACCGAGCGAGCGCTGTGCGAAGTGACCGCCGCCATGGAGGCGCGCGGCGCCGCCGAGTTCGCCCTCACCGAGTCCGAGCAGCGCTTCCGGCTGGCCTTCGAAGAGAGCATGGCGCCGATGGTCTTCACCGACCTCGGCGACCGAGTCATCGCGGCCAACGACGCGTTCTGCGAGATGGTCGGATTCGCCCGCGAGGAGCTGACGGGCCAGGACTCGCGCCAGTTCACCTACGGGGCGGACGTCGGCATCACCGAGGAGACCCACCGTCGCCTGCTCGGCGGCGACGTCGACCAGGTCCGATACGAGAAGCGTTACCAACGCAAGGACGGCCGCGTCATCGTCTCGGAGGTCTCGCGCTCGGCCGCCCGCGGCGCCGACGGGCAGATCCTCTACTTCGTCTCGTCCGAGCGCGACGTCACCGACGCGCGCGCCCTGACGGACCAGCTGCGCCACCAGGCGCTCCACGATCCGCTCACGGGGCTGGCCAACCGCGTCCTCATCGAGGACCGTCTCGCCCAGGCCCGGGCCCGACTCGAGCGTCGGGGGGGCGTCAACGCCGTCTTCCTGCTCGACCTCGACGACTTCAAGGGAGTCAACGACACCCACGGCCACTTCGTCGGCGACGAGCTCCTCGCGGGGATCGCTCGACGCTTCGAGCTCGTGACCCGCCCCTCGGACACGCTGTGCCGCTTCGGCGGCGACGAGTTCCTCTACCTGGCCGAAGGGCTGCGCACCACCGACGAGGTCGACGCCGTGGCTAGCCGGCTCCTCGGCGTGCTCGCCGAGCCCTTCGAGCTCCACGGGCTGCGCCTGGAGCAGAACGCGAGCCTCGGGGTTGTGGTGTGGAACGCGGCCAACGCCGACGACGCCGAGCTCGTGCAGCAGGCCGACGTGGCGCTCTCGAGGGCCAAGGTCGAGGGCAAGGGTCGCCACGTCGTCTTCACCCCCGACATGCACGCCGAGGCCATCGAGCGCTTCGTCCTCGTCCAGGAGCTTCGCCAGGCCGTCGAGCTCGGCCAGGTCGAGATGCACTTCCAGCCCATCGTCGAGTTGGCCACGACGCGGGTGGTCGGCTTCGAGGCACTGATGCGCTGGCACCACCCCGAGCGCGGGCCGATCCCCCCCGACGTCTTCATCCCGCTGGCCGAGCAGAACGACCTCATCGTCGAGCTCGGACGGTTCGCCCTGGACGAGGCCGTCGCCGCGGCGGCGCGGTGGTCGCGCGCGGACGACGGCGAGCCCTACGTCTCGGTCAACGTCTCGACCCGTCAGCTCAGCAACCCGGGGTTCGCGGCGTCGGTGGAGGAGGCCCTGGCCGAGAGCGGCCTCGCGCCCCACCGCCTCGTCGTCGAGATCACCGAGAGCGCCACCCTGCTCGAGGCCCGCCAGACGCTCACGGCGCTCGAGGAGCTCGCCCGCCTCGGGGTCGACGTGGCCATTGACGACTTCGGGACCGGCTACTCCTCCCTGTCGTACCTCGTGCGGCTGCGCCCGCGGATCATCAAGATCGACCGCTACTTCGTCTCCCCGGCGGTCGAGGGCGACCTCGGCCACGCCCTGCTCGAGGCGATCATCACGCTCGGCGAGCGCCTCGGCATCACCATGGTGGCCGAGGGGATCGAGACACCGGCGCAGTTCGACCGTCTCGTCGACCTCAACTGCGACTTGGGACAGGGCTTCTTGTTCTCGCCGGCGCGGCCCTTCGCCGAGGCATCGGCGATGGTCGGGCGGCGCCTGGGT
>JBOGFU010000123.1:0-7470 GCA_050743545.1 Acidimicrobiales bacterium
GCGGTGGGCTGCGCGCCGACCTCGTCGCTCACCGGCAGGTTCGACGCGACGACGTGGTTGGTTAGCGCGCCCAAGCCCTCGACCTCGACGGTGACCACGTCACCGGGCTCGACCGGGCGCGAGTTGGCGGGTGTACCGGTCAAGATGACGTCGCCGGGCTCGAGGGTGATGAGTCGCGCGAGGTCCGCGACGAGGTAGTGCATGTCCCAGCTCATCTCGTCGGTCGACCCGTCCTGGCGAACCACGCCGTTGACGAGCGTGCGCATGGACTTGTGGTGGAAGTCCCAGTCGGTGACGACCCCGGGGCCGATCGGACAGAGGGTGTCGGCGCCCTTCACCCGCAGCATCGAGCCCGCGTCGGTGTCGCGGAAGTCGTGGAGGCCGAAGTCGTTGGCAATCGTGTAGCCGGCGATGTGGTCGCCAGCGTCGGCCATCGCGATGTTGCGCGCCGTGCGGCCGATGACGATGGCGACCTCGCCCTCGTAGTTGAGGTAGTGGCAGTTGGCGGGGCGAACCACGGCGCCGCCGTGGGAGTTGATCGCCGACACCGGCTTTTGGAACCACGTGGGCGCGGGGGGCAGGGAGACGCCGAACTCTCGGACGCGAGAGACGTGGTTGAGATGACAGCACAGGATCTTGGTGGGGCTGACCGGGGCCAGGTGGGTCGCGTCGCGGGCGGCGACGCGACGCCCGTCGCGCGCGACCAGGTCGTCGCCGTCGGTGACGACGTCGACGACGTTGCCGTCCAGGAGAATGCGGCGATGCTCCAACGTCCCTCCGCGGGTCGTTTGCCCTCAAATGATTTCCTCACTCTACAAACCGACGCCCGCGCTCGTGCTACTTTCGCGTTCGACCAAGGGGGAGCCATGAGCGATTCCTACGAACGCGTTCGCGTGCTCTGGCCGGACCACCTCGGGCTGGCGCGCGGCAAGTACGTCCCAGCCGAGCTCGCCGCCAACGGGTCGCACCACTGCACCGGCACGTGGGCGCTCGGCTACGACCGGGGGATGACCCCCGAGACCGTGGGGAGCCACTGGGCCGAGGGGCTCCCGGACTTCGACGCGGTCTTCTCCCTCGACGAGCTGCGCCCGAGCTGGGAGGAGAACACGCGGGTCGTCGTCGCCGACGTCGCGCGCGAGGGGGAGCTGGTGTCGGTCTCGCCGCGCACCGCGCTGCGCAAGGCGGTCGCCGACTGGCGCGCGATGGGCTACGACCCGATGGTGGGCATGGAGTTCGAGGCCTTCGTCTTCGAGCCCGACGGCGCGGGCGGCTGGCGACCCCTCGACACCCCGGGCGCGTTCGTCTACGGCACCGGCCCGAGCGTCGACCCGCGCGGTCTGGTCGACGAGATCTGGCGCGCGTGCGCGCGGGCCGAGATCCCGCTCGAGTCGGTCAACTCCGAATACGACACCCCCCAGTTCGAGTTCACCCTGCGCTACCGCGACGCGCTGGGCGCGGCCGACGACGGGTTCCTCTTCAAGGTTCTCGCGCGCGAGGTCGCCCACCGGCTCGGCCTGCTGCTGACCTTCATGGGCAAGCCGCTGTCGGACCGAGGGGGGTCGGGGTTCCACGTCAACTTCTCCTTCAACGACGCTGACGGCGCCAACGCGATCAACGACGCGTCGACGCCCGACAGGCTGTCGTCGCTCGCTCGCCACTCCATTGGCGGGCTCCTCACGCACCACCGGAGCCTCGCGGGGCTCTGCGCTCCCACGGTCAACGCCTACAAGCGCCTGCGACCGGCGTCGCTGTCGGGCTACTGGGCCAACTGGGGCTACGACCACCGGGGGGCGACGATTCGCGTGCCCGGCGTGCGCGGTGCGGGCGCGCGCCTCGAGCACCGCTTGAGCGACGGCGCGGTCGTCGTCCACACGGCAATCGCCGCGGTGCTCCAGGCGGCGCGGCTTGGCGTGCGCGACGCGATCGACCCCGGCCCGGCCGAGGGCGGCAACGGGCTGGACACGATCGACGCGACGGTGGGCGTCCCGGCGTCGCTCAAGGACGCGCTCGACGAGCTCGAGGCCGACTCGGCGCTGGTCGAAGCCGTGGGGGCTGACCTGGTGGCCCAGCACGTGGCGATCAAGCGCACCGAGTGGGACCGCTACGCGTCAGCGACGACGGACTGGGAGCTGCGCGAGTACCTGCCCTTCCTCTAGCGCCAGGTCACGCGCACGGGCAGGTGCTTGATGCCGCTGATGAAGTTCGAGCGCAGGCGCTCGACGGGTCCGGCGACCTCGACGGCGCTCCACCGCTGGGCGATCTCTTCGAAGAGCACGCGCATCTCGAGTCGCGCGAGGTGGGCGCCGAGACACAGGTGGGGGCTCTGTAGCCCGAAGGCGACGTGGTCGTTGGGGGAGCGGTCGGGGCGAAAGACGTAGGGGTCGCCCCAGTGGGCCTCGTCGAAGTTGGCCGACGCGAACCACATGACGACCTTGTCCCCGGCGGCGAGGTCTCGACCGTGCAGGACCGTGTCCTCGGTCAGCGTGCGACGAAAGTGCATCGTGACGGTTGACCACCGGAGCATCTCTTCGACGAGGGCCTTGCGCTGGTCGAGCTCCATCGTCGCCAGCCCGGCGAGGAGCTCGGGGCGCTCGATCAGCGTGAGCAGCCCGTGGGTCATCGAGTAGCGCGTGGTGTCGTTGCCGGCCGCGACCATGAGCGTGAAGAAGTTCTTGAGCGCGAGGTCGTCGAGGGTGTCGCCCTCCTTGTTGGGCTGCAGCAGCGCGCTGAGCACGTCGGGGGTGGGTTCGATCCGCCGGGCGGCGAGCGCCTGGGCGGCGTACTCAAAGAGCTCGAGCGCGACCGGGCTGCGAAAGGGCAGGAGGCGGTAGTCGGTGGTGTCGACCTGGTCGACCACGTAGTCGGTGAAGTCGGGGTCGGTGTTGCCGATGAGCGCGTCGCCGCGCTGGACGAGCCACTCGAGGTCGTCGTCGGGGAGGCCGAGCAGTCGTCCGAGCATGCGCATCGGCAGTTCGCGCGCGACGCGCGTGACGAAGTCGAACTCGACCTCGCCGTTGAGCTCGTCGAGGACCTCGGCGGCGAGCGCGCGCACCGCGGCTTCGTACTCGGCGATCGAGCGCGGGGCGAAGGGCCGGCTCACCAAGCGGCGCAGGCGCGTGTGCTCGGGGGCGTCCATCTCCATCATCGTGCGCCGCGCCTCGGTCTCCTCCTCGCTCATGTCCTCGAGGCGGATCCCCTGGCGGCTGGAGTACAGCTCGGGGGTGCGGCTCACCGTAAGCACGTCGTCGTGGGTCATGACGCTCCAGAATCCGCGCCCTCCGTCAGACTCCTCGGTCCAGTGGACCGGGTCGTGTTCGCGGTAGAAGCGAAACGTATCGTGGGGTACGCCGTCGACGTAGGTGTCGTGCGACGTGATGTCGGCCAGCAGCTCGGCCATGGACCCCCCGTTGTTCGTGTCCAAACGACGTGAGACTATCTCAGGCCCGCTCGCGCCCGTAGTGTGGGGACGTGGGCAAGCCTCTCATCGGCCTCACCGGGCGGCGCTGGCCGGCGTCGTTCCTGGGCGCGCACCTCCCGCCCGCGATGCACGAGCTCACCTTTGACCTGCACTTTTCCGACTACCCGGGCTCGGTCGCGGCGGCGGGCGGTCTGCCCGTTGAGCTGTCGCGCGACGCCGACGTCGACGGGGTCGTCGAGCGTCTCGACGGGCTGGTCCTCAGTGGGGGAGCGGACCTCGACCCCGCGCACTACGGCGCCGACCACGAAGAGGGCCTGGGCGCCCTCGAGATCGACCGCGACGAGTGGGAGTTCTCCCTGCTCGCCGCGGCGCGACGGCGCTCACTGCCCGTGCTCGCCATATGCCGGGGCTTCCAGCTGGTCAACGTGGCCTTCGGGGGCACGCTGCGTCAGGACGTCACGATCGACGAGGGCGCGGGCCACCCCCAGTGGGAGGTCGACGGACGTAAAACCACTCACGAGGTTCGCGTCGAGGCGGGGTCGATGACCTCGACGCTGCTGCCCGAATCCTGGCCGGTCAACTCTCTCCACCACCAGACTGTCGACACCGTCGGTGCCGGGTTGGTGGTCTCCGCGCGCGCCAGCGATGGCGTGGTGGAGGGCCTCGAAACCCCCGAGGGCGACGTGCTGGCGGTGCAGTGGCACCCCGAGCTCCTCACCAAGCCGGACCCCACCTTCGCCTGGCTCGTGCGCGAGGCGAACGCCCGACGTCGCTCCTAGCCGCCTCGGTGCTTGACGCCGGTCGTTTGACCCCGTACGTTCTTGCGATGGCCGACGGGCCACGCGGCATCGAGAGTCGGGGGGACTCATGGCGGAAGAGACGGACAAGCGCACGCAGTTGGGCGGCAAGCGCAAGCTGACGTTGGTCGACGCGACCGCGCAGTCGGTCGGTCTGATGGGGCCGGTGTTTTCGATCGCGTTCCTGGTGCCCCTCGTCGTGGGCATCATCTCGGCGACCGGCAACGGCGCGGGCAACGCCGCGGCGCTCGCGGTGCTCATCGCGCTGGTCGGCGTGATCGGCCTCGGCTGGATCATCGCGGAGTACACGCGAAAGATCCAGGCCGCGGGATCGCTCTACGACTACGTGACCGACGGGCTCGGCAGTCGGGTGGGCACGGCGTCGGGCTGGCTCTACTACGCGGGCATGCTCGCGCTGGGCGCGGGGATCTTGCCCCTCATCGGCGGCACCATTCACGACATCCTCCAGGGTGAGTTCAATCACCCCCTGCTGCCCTACCCGGCGTGGGATGTGTTGCTGTTTATCCTGGTCGGCACCATTATCTACTTCGGCGTGGCGCTGTCGACCCGCGTTCAGTTGACCCTCGCGCTGGTCTCGGTGACGGTGGTCCTGGTGTTTTCGATCTACGTGATCATCAAGAGCGGCGGGCTCCACCACGTCGCGTCGGGATTCTCGCCGTCGGGCTCGCCCCTGCACTGGAAGGGCGTCTTCTTCGGCGTGCTCTACGGCGTGCTGCTCTTCACCGGCTTCGAGACGTCGGCCAACCTCGCCGAGGAGACCGACCGCCCGCACCACAACATCCCGCGCGCGGTGATCCTGGCGGTGCTCATCATCGGCGTGTTCTACGTCATCGCCACCTTCGCCCAGATCGCTGGCTTCCACTTCAGCTTGAAGTCGCTCGGCGCCAACGCCGGTGGCCCGCTCTTCGCGCTGGCCGGCCCGTCGTCGGGTGGGGGATACGGCGGCACCGGTGTGCGTCGCCTGGTCGAGCTCGTCGTTGTGCTCGACATGATCGCGGTGCTGATCGGCTGCGCGGTCTCCGCGTCGCGCGGGGTCTTCGCCCTCGCGCGCGACCGTAAGGCTCCGAGCCCGCTCAAGAGCATTTCGCGCCACGGCACGCCGCTGGGCGCGACCGGTTTTGTGCTCTTCGTCTACGCGGTGATCATCGTGCTCGTCGCGACGACGACGTCGTTCGCGATTCCCCAGAACCCCGAGTACTTCTCGATGTTCAGCTGGCTGTCGACGTTCGGCGGGTTCGCGATCGCGAGCATCTACCTGCTCATCTCGGTGGGCGCGCTGCGCGGGTTGACCGGGGGCGACGGACGCTGGAAGATCTACCTCGCGTCGTTGGTGGGCATCGTCGTGACCGGGGCGGCGATCTACGGCGCGGTCTACAAGGTCACCGCGCCGACGATCTACGCCCCGTACGTCGCCATTGCGATCCTGGTGGTCGGCCTCATCGCGGCGTCGGCGACCCCGCAGTCGATGCGTGGGACCGCGGACTTCACCGGGCTCAGCGAGTCCGACCAGGGGCCCCTCAAGGTCTGAGCGCCTAGCGGGCGAGGGCGATGCCGGCGAGGAGAGCGGCGCCGCACGCGAGCGGGGTCACCACGACCAACGTGGTGGCGTAGCCCCAATGGTGCTCGCGCTGAAGCATCGCGGGCACCGCGTAGGCCGACGAGAACGTCGTCAGCCCACCGCAGAAGCCCGTGACGAGCACGTCGCGGGTGTGCGCGTCGCCGACCCCGAGGCGATAGACCGCCCACCCCGCGATAAGGCAGCCCGCGGCGTTCGCGGCCACCGTGGCCCACGGGCGCAGCGTCGGATGGTGACGGCGCACCGCGTACTCGCCGAGGTAGCGCACGACGCAGCCCGCCGCGCCGGCGAGGGTGACCAGGAGAAGGGTCACAGCCGCACTCGGTGGTGCCAGCGCCCGTGGCGCAGTCCCAACTCGGCCGCGGCGACCCCGGAGGCTACGGCCCCCACGACGACCAGGAGGCCGCCGCCGGCGCTGTGGTGCCAGACCACGGCCACGTCGGCGAAGAGGCTCGAGAACGACGTGAAGCCGCCTAGGAGGCCCGTCACGAGCAGCAGGCGCGTGGGGTCGTTGGGGTCGTGGTGGTGCAGGCGCCCGCGCAGCAGCCACGTGGCGACGTAGACGCCGGCGGCGTTGAGGCCCAGGAGGACCCACGGCACGTACGCCACCCACGACGTCCCTGACGCCACGGGCTGGAGCTTGAGGGCGAGGTCGCGTGCGAGGGTTCCCGCGGCGCCACCGAGGGCCACGGAGGAGACGGCGAGGGCGAGCTGGCGCGGGTTCAGGCTGATCGTCGCGCGCATCGGAACGATGACGCTACCGGCCGGGGGATGATCCGCTGGGTATCGTCAGCGCCTGGTTGGCTCCACCAATCATTCTAACTTTACATAACGAACATTATCGGCGGACGATAACCATAACGCTGTTATGATGACGCCATGCGTCGCGCCCTTTCCGCACTCGCCCTGAGCGCGGCCCTGATGGGCCTGGTGGCCCTCCCGGTGGGCGCCACGGTGGTCGGACCCACGGGCGTGCGCGTGCACCTGTCGTTCGACTTCAGCGACAACAGCGGCCCGGCGTCGGCCTCCAACGGCTCCTTCAACATCATCGCCGACGTCCTGCCCGAGCACTCGCCGGGGGTCGTGCGGATGGTCGCCTACGCGCCCTCAGGCGCCAACGTCGACAACCTGGTCTGCCGCTTCCAGAGCGTCGGCAAGAGCCAGGTGGAGTGCGCCTTCAACTTCACCGCGAGCGGGACCTGGGAGATCAAGGCGGAGTTCGCGACCGGTCGGTCCGACGACGTCTCGGCCACCGCGATCACCAATATCGACGTCAGCAACTAGTCGTGGGCCCTGCGGCCCGCTCCACCTTCCGCGTGACCTGGGGTGACCCCTTCCGCGGCCTCGACCAGGAGCTCGTCGAGGCCCACGACGCCGACGAGGCGCTGACCCTCGCCCACGAGCGGCGCCCGGAACTCCCCCGGCCCCGCACCGCGTTCCTCGTTCCGCGCGAGGGGTGACGAGCCCTACACTTCGCACGATGAGCTCACTCTTTGACGTGTCGGGCAAGGTCGTAATGGTCACCGGGGGCAGCCGGGGCATCGGCGCGATGATCGCGCGAGGCTTCGTCGACGCGGGCGCGGTGGTCTACATCTCGTCGCGCAAGGCCGAGGTGGGCGACGCCCTCGCCGCCGAGCTGTCAACGGCGGGGGTGTGCG
>JBOGFU010000124.1:0-3298 GCA_050743545.1 Acidimicrobiales bacterium
AGCGAGCGCATGTGGTCCGAGTCGTGGCCCATCAGGCTGGGCATGTCGAACGCGGTCGAGAGACCGGTCTGCCCGTGGTCGAGCAGGTAGCGGAAACGCTAGTTGGTCTCCTCCGCGGTGCCGAAGCCAGCGAACTGGCGCATCGTCCACAGCCGCCCGCGATACATCGAGGGCTGGACTCCGCGGGTGAAGGGATAGGAGCCGGGCTCACCCAGGTCGCGCTGCTCGTCGAACGCGGCGAGGTCGCTGGCGTGGTAGCACGGCGCGACCACGATCCCCGAGTCGGTGCGACGCGCGTCGTCAGTCACGTGGTCAGATTAGATGGCGGCCCGCCGAGCCGACGTTGCTAGGAGCGACGGCGCCGTCGGCGCAGAACCCACCCGAGAACCACGAGCGTCGCGACGAGCAGGTTGACGTTGACCGAGGGCACCCATCGAACCCGGCCGTCGCGTACCTCGTAGGCGCCAAACGGGATCACCGTGCCGCCGAAGCCCCCGCCCGACCCCGACGACGAGTGGTCGGCGCCGGAGCCGTCGGTACCCTGGCCCCCTCCCCCGCCGCCGGCGACGAGCGCCACGGGAATGACCATCACGCCGTCGCGTTCGTAGGCCGGGCCGAAGGCACGCGACACCGACAGGTGTGAGCCCACCCGCTCGAACAGGTCACCGAGTTCCACGCGGGCCCCTAGTGGTGACCGCGGCCGCGTCGCGCGACCGCGCCAATGGCCGGCGCCATGACCAGCCACAGGCCGATGGTGACGACCATCGACGTCACGTAGCCGAAGGGCCGAATCCCGACGTCGGCGTGGACCACGCCCGCGAACAGCATCGCCAGCCAGGCGCTCACGAAGAAGAACGGCCCGGCGGCCACCAACCGCATCATGTTTCTCACTCTCCACCTCCGACTCGCAGGTTATCGACGCCGCCGTCGCTGGCGACGACCCCGCTGTACCAGAATGGGTCACATGTACTGCCCACGGTGCGGAACTCGCATCGACGACTTCCCCTGCAGCGTCTGCGGCGCGACGTCACTTGACCAGGCGACCGGCGGGCCGGCCACCGCGGCCTACGCGGGGTGGTGGCTGCGCGTCGCCGCGACCTTCTTCGACAACCTCATCCTCTTCGTGCCCAACTACGCGGCGTTCCTGATCGGCGACTCGATCGCCAACGTCAGCCTGGGGGCCCTCTTCGGGCTCATCGTCCAGGGCCTGTACGCGGTGATGCTGATCGGTCGACCCGCGGGCCAAACCATCGGCAATCGAATCGTGGGTACTCGGGTTCGCGACGCGACGACCGGCGCGTCACCCGACCGAAGCCAGGCGTTCCGGCGCTGGCTCTTGATGGGCCTTTACACCGCGTTTCAGTTCGCCGGCACGTCGGCGCTCGGCAGCGTCTACCTCATCGCGCTGATCGTGGACTGCCTCTACCCGCTGTTCAACGCGAAAAAGCAGACCTGGCACGACCGCTTCGCCAACACGGTGGTGCTGCGCGGCTAGCTACACCGAAACGGGGTGGGGCATGCACAGGTCGTCGTACTCGGCGATGACAATCGGCCCGGCGTCCTCCCCGCACGCCGGACAGGCCGGGTCGCGGCGAACGTTGAAGGTCCTAAACGACTCGTCCATCGCGTCATAGGTGAGCAGTCTCCCGACCAGGGGGTCACCGAGACCCAGGAGCACCTTGATCGCCTCGACCGCCTGAATCGAACCCACGATCCCGGGCAGAACGCCGAGCACCCCGGCCTCCGCGCAACTCGGAGCCAGCTCGGCGGGCGGCGGCTCGGGAATCATGCAGCGATAGCACGGGCCGACGTAGGGCGAGAACACGGTGACCTGACCCTCGAATCGGAAGATCGAGCCGTGAACCACGGGGATGTTCTTGATGAGCGCCGCGTCGTTGACCAGGTAGCGGGTCGGGAAGTTGTCCGTGCCGTCGACGATGACGTCGTAGCCGTCGATGATGTCGAGGATGTTGTCGGCGCCCAGGCGCGTGTCGTAGGTCCGCACGGTGAGGTCGGGGTTGATGGCCTCAAGGGTGAGCCGGGCGCTGTCGACCTTTCGCATGCCGACTCGGTCGAGGTTGTGCAAGACCTGTCGCTGGAGGTTCGACGCGTCAACCACGTCCATGTCGATGATCCCGATCGTGCCGACCCCGGCCGCGGCCAGGTAGAGCGCCGCGGGAGAACCCAGCCCTCCCGCGCCGAGCAGCAGCACCTTCGCGTCCAGCAGTGCGAGCTGGCCCGGCTCGCCGACCTCGGGCAAGAGGAGGTGGCGCTGGTAGCGGTTGCGCTGGTCGTTGCTGAGCGATCGCGGCGCGCTCCAGGCGAGGCCCTCGTCCTTCCAGCGGTTGAACCCACCGGCGATTGACACGACGTCGGTGTAGCCGAGGTCTTGGAGGGTCTTGGCCGCGAACGCCGAGCGGATACCGCCCGCGCAGTAGACGGCGATGGGCGCGTGCTTGTCGGGCAGGCGCCCCTCGACGGAGAACTCCAGCTGACCGCGAACGACGTGGACCGCGCCGGCCAGCGCACCCTGCTCATACTCATCGGGCTCGCGCACGTCGAGCAGGCGGAAGTGGTCGAGCCGCTGCGCGACGTCGCGCGGGTCGACCTCACGAATCTCGGCCTTGGCGGCGTTCAGCAGTTCACGTGGTGACGACACGGTCGCTCCTTCGATTGAGGTAAATCCTACCTGGGCGGTCATCATTCCTATCCGGCTGGCTGCTAGACACCACTCGTGGAGCTGCGCGACCTGCTCGCCCGGCGGCGCGTGGTCCGCTCCTTTGACGGGACCGCGGTCGATCCCGGGTGGCTCGAGGCGATCGCCGCCGAGTCGTTGCGCGCGCCAACCGCCGGTCACGCGGCGGGCGTGCGCATGCACGTGGTCGTCGCCGAGCGGGTGGACGACCTCCTACGCGCCGCGTCCGACGAGGAGTGGCGCGCGACGTCGCGACGGTACCTTGGGCTCGCTCGCGCCGGCGGCGCGGTGCTCGTCACCGCGCGCGTTGACGACTACCTCGAGCGCTACCGCGAGCCCGACAAGGCCGCCGCCGGCCTCGGCGACGAAGACGCGTGGCCGGTCCCCTACTGGTACGTGGACGGCGCGATGGCCCTCATGGCGCTGCTGCTGCTCGTGGAAGAGGGCGGGTGGTCCGCGTCGATCTGGGGAAACTTCCGTCACGCCGACCGAGTGCTCGCGTTGGTGGGCGCGCCCGACGAGGTGCTCGTCGCCACCGTGTTGGTCGGCCGCGCGGACGGCGCCGACCGTCGATCGGAGTCACTCGCGCGCGCGGTGGCGCCG
>JBOGFU010000125.1:0-7756 GCA_050743545.1 Acidimicrobiales bacterium
ATCATGGGTCTCGGACCGGTCGGTGCCATCCGCCAGACGCTGAAGCGTGCCTCGATGACCATCGACGACATCGACCTGGTGGAGATCAACGAAGCCTTCGCCGCCCAGATCGTCCCCTCGGCGCGGCACCTCGGCATCGACTGGGACAAGCTGAACGTGAACGGCGGTGCCATCGCCCTCGGCCACCCCTTCGGTCAGACCGGCGCCCGCATCATGACCACCCTGCTCAACGCGCTCGAGGACAAGGACAAGCGCTTCGGGCTCGAGTCGATGTGCGTCGGCGGCGGCCAGGGCATGGCCATGATCGTGGAGCGACTGGCCTAGTCGGCGCGCCCGGTCCAGCGCCCCGCGGCGTCGCGGGTGAGGCGCTCGTGCTCGGCGTCGTCGACGCCACGAGCCTCGTCGCTCAGGAGAACGGGGATCGCGTCGCGCACTTCGTAGGCGACACGGCGCCGCGGGTTGTAGAGCACCGACGCCGACTCCACGTAGAGCAGGGGCTCGTGGTCGCTCGGGTCCTCGAGCAGCGACAGCAGGAAGGGGTCGATGCTCACGTGGCCTCCGTGACGAGTTCGCGAACCTCGGCGAGGTGCGTCGCGCACTCGGCGGCGCTGGACGCCTCCACGTTGAGACGCAGCAGGGGCTCGGTGTTGGACGGGCGCGCGTTGAACCACCACGACCCGTAGTCGGCGGTGACTCCGTCGAGGACGTCGACCGCGACGCCGCGTTCGCGCAGGCGCTCGGTGATGACGCCCACGACCGCCGCGGGGTCGGCGACCTCGACGTTGACCTCGCCCGAGTCCGCGTAGCGCTCGAAGGGGGCGACCAGCGCCGACAGCGGTCCGCCCGAGCGGCTGAGCAGGTCGAGGACAATCATCGCAGTGATAATGCCAGAGTCCGCGCGGTAGTTGTCGCGGTAGTAGTAGTGGCCCGAGTGCTCTCCGGCGAAGACCGCCCCGGTCTCGGCCATGACCTGCTTGATGAAGCTGTGGCCCACGCGCGTGCGCCGACCGACGCCACCGTGCTCGGCGATGACCTCGGCCACGGCCTTTGAGCAGATCACGTTGTAGAGGACCGTCGCGCCGGGATGGCGATCGAGCATCGACGCGGCGACCATCGCCGTGACCGTCGACCCCGAGACCGGCTCGGCGTTCTCGTCGACGAAGAAGACCCGGTCGGCGTCACCGTCGAAGGCCAGCCCGACGTCGGCGCGCGCGTCGAGCACGCGACGCTGAAGGTCCACGAGGTTCGCCGGGTCGATCGGGTTGGCCGGGTGATTCGGGAAGGTCCCGTCGAGCTCCGGGTAGAGCACCTCGACGTCCAGGGGCAGCCCGTCAACGACGCGCGGCACCACGAGCCCGCCCATCCCGTTGGCCACGTCGGCGACCACGCGCAGTTCGCTCAACTCGGTGAGGTCGACAAAGGAGTGGACGTGGGTCACCCACTCGACCCACAGGTCGAGCTCAAGCGTCGGCGCCGGCGGGCCGTCGGCCGGCGTCGCCTCGTAGGTCGCCGCCGCCGCCGCGATCTCGCGCAGCCCCGACTCCTCGCCGACCGGGCGCGCGCCCGCAAGGCAGAGCTTTATCCCGTTGTACTGGGCGGGGTTGTGCGACGCGGTGAACATCGCGCCGGGCGCGTCGAGGAACCCCGACGCGAAGTAGAGGAAGTCGGTGGAGGCGAGTCCGAGGTCGACGACCTCCACCCCTCTCGCGCGCACGCCGTCGGAGAACGCGCTCGACAGTGACGCGCCCGAGGGCCGCATGTCGCGCACGATGACCACTCGCGCGCACTGCGCGAAGTCGGCGAACGCGGAGCCCACCGCGCGCGCGACGCGCTCGTTCAGCTGGTCCGGGTAGGTCCCCCGCACGTCGTACGCCTTGAAGACCGCGCTGTCCACGGCGACGAGACTACCGGGGCTGCGCGCTCCGTCTCCTCCACGCGAGCCACGCCGCGACCAGCGCGCCGAGCACCGCGGCGTCGGTGACGAGGTTGCCAACGCTGAGCGCGGGGGTCGACCCGTAGCTCAGCGTGACGTCGTGGCTCGTCGGCACGACGACCATCAGGTTGGGGCTCGCGCGGTAGGGGCCGGTCGCGCCCGTGGCGTGCCAGCGCGGGAAGTACGACACCTTGACGAGCACGGGCGTGCCGACGGTCGACACGTGAAAGCTCAGCGACTGGGACCCCACCCGCACGTCGCTCACGCTCGTCGAGGGCGCGGCGACATCGCTCATCGTCGAGATCGACGCTGCGCGGGGCCAGTTGGCCGGACCCGACGACGTCCCCTCGACGCCCCAGAGCGCGGGGTTGAGCCACCACGTGACGTTGGCGTTGAGCCAGTCCTTGCGCGACGCGACGGAGTTCACCACGTTGGGCAGGGTCGCGAGCGGCTCGACAATCGGTGAGTCGTTCACCTTGTAGATCCGCCACTGCACCCCGGGCGCGGGCCAGGCCTTGGTCTCGCCGACGTAGCTCAACGCCGGGTCGTGGTTGGCCTGGGCGATGGTGGTCGCGGAGAAGGCTATGAAGTACTTGACGCCGAGCATCTGGAGGTGCTTGACCCCCGTCGCGACGTCGAGCCCACCGTAGGGGAGCCCCACCTGGGGGTTGCTCGGGCTCACCGAGAGCTCGGCCTGGTCGAGGAAGTGGTACGGCGTGGTCGCCGAGGACTCGAAGAACAGCCCCTCCATCGACCCGACACAGTTGTTGGTCCAGTAGGGCAACAGCATCAGCGCCTCGGGCGAGCCGAAGCGGCCCTCGCTGGTGTTGTACTCCCACATCGCTCGCCCGCACCCGTAGCGCCGCGCGATCGCCGACATCGTCGTCATGAGGTCGTGGTACTCGGGCCACGCGGGCTTGGACTGGTAGCCCGAGTAGTTCCACTCCGCCCAGCTGCTCACCTGATTGCCGGTGGTGGACAGGCCGAGCGCCGACGCCGCCTGGGGAATCAGCCCGGGCGCGGTCGAGGCCAGCCCCAGCACGATGACCGCGACCGTGGCGCGATAGGTGCGCGTCGCGCCGCGCGCCGCGGGGTCGACCGCGGCGAGTCGCTCGCGCCACGAGCGCAGCCGTGCGCGCATCCGCTCGTCGTCGCCGCCGGCAACGCCCGAGTCGATCTCGACGTCGTCGCCGTCGAGGGGCACGCGCGCAAACGCCAGGCGACCCTCACCCACGTAGAAGAAGAGCTTGGTTCGCTGTGACGACGCGCGCGCGACCCACCGCGACGCGACGTAGCCGACGAGCCAGCCCACGATGAGGTGGATCGAGATGAACCAGAAGGGCACGAGGCGTTCGTTCCAGATCACGCTCTGGGGGTCGAAGACGAACGCGACGAGCGACAGCGCCGTGAGCGTCGCCAGGATCATCCCCAGTCGCTCGCGCACCACGAACGCGTACACGCAACTCACGGCCGCCGCGACGATCACCCACCGGTCCCCCGCGGCGGACCCGCTGGCCGTGAACCACCCCAAGGTCGTAAAGATGTGGTGGAGGGTCGACGTGTCGTCGTTCACGTAGCCCATCGAGTTGGTGTAGGCCTGAGTGGTCGCGAAGCTGAACAGCCACCACGCAGAGAAGGCCACCGAGAGCAGCCCCGCGCCGAGGGCGAATCGCAAGGATCGAGCGTGGTCGTTGCGCACGGCGGCGTCGCGGGGGTCACCGTGGCCGAAGCGCTGGAGCACCTCGAAGACCACCATGACCACTATCGCCAGGACCGCGAACAGCCAGGGCAGCACGTGACTGGCCAGGCACAGGCTCAGCACGATCGCCGCGACCCAGTAGCCGCGGCCGGTGCGCATCCCGCGCGCGAAGAGGCCGATCGCCACGAGCGCGAAGGCGAGCGACAGGCTGAACGCGTACTCCCCCGCCATCGTCGAATAGAGGTTGCCCCCGTCGATCGTGAACGACGCGTCGAAGAGGAAGGGCAGGGTGGCGAGCGCCAGGGCCATCGGCACCGGGCGCGGCGCGCGGAAGAGCTTGCCCATCAGGTACGCCGCGCCCGGCATGACCAGCGAGCCCAGCACCGTCGCGAGCTTGAACGCGTGGGCGAAGCCGATGACGTAGCTGCCCAGGACCGCCAGGTAGTCGGGCAGCACGAAGTAATAGGTGTAGGCGGGCATCCCCGAGAACCAGCCCGGGTACCACGGCGTCAGGTTGAACAGGTCATGCTGAGACTTGAGGAAGGCCGGCAGGGCGAGGTGCGACGCGGTGTCGCCCCCGGTGAGCAGGGAGTTAGAGAAGACCAGGTTCGGGTGCAGCTCCCAGATGGTGACGAACATGACGAGCACGATCCCGGTGAGCTCGGTGACGCGCAGGGGCGTGAAGTAGTCGCGCAGACGCCGCATCAGTGGGCCCGCTGGACCAGCAGGGCGACGAACGCCACGGAGTTGAACGACGCGTGGGTGATCACGCTCGGGACCAGGCGCTGGGTGCGCACCACGAGCACGGCGAGGACGACGCCGAGCAGCGCGAGACCGGCGAACTGGACCAGCTCGGCGTGCGCCGCGGCGAAGAGCAACGCGCTGAGGACCACCGCGGCCACGGTCCCCACCGATGAGGCCCCCGCCGCGGACTCGAGGGCTCGAAAGACCACCCCGCGAAAGAACCACTCCTCGAGCAGGGGCGCGAGCAGGGACGTCATCACGCCCAGCGCGACGAGGGACGCCCCCGACGCCGACGCGAAGAGGTGATGGACCGGGCGGCCGAGGCTCTTGACGTGAAAGGGCGCGTAGATCAGGCCCACCGCGACCTGGCAGCCGACCCCCAGGGCGACGTAGCCGGCGTCGCTCGCGCGAACGCGCCACGCCGCGGGCAGCGGGGCGAGGCCACCCGGGCCTGACGAGTAAAGGATCGCGCCGCCGAAACCGACCCACAGCCCCGCCAGGCTCAGCGCGTTGGCCCACCACGGCGGGGTCGCGGCGTGGGCCAGGGCGGTGAGACCACCCGGGTAGTGGTCAAGCGACGTGCCGATCGCGACGAGCAGGGTCGCGACGACTTCGCCGGTGAGGAAGCCGAGGGCGCAAGCCATGAGCACCGCACCCGCGCGCCGGCGCGGCAACACGACCACGGGGGCGCTCACAGCCAGTAACCCTACTAACCGGACTTTTGCACAGGGGCGAAGGTCGTTACTCACAGCCGACCCCTAGATTGGAACGGTGACTATGCCCCCCAGTGACAAGCCCGGGACGCGTCGCGGCCTGCCGGGGGCAGGCCCCGCGACCCCCGAGTCGAGGCGCCGCCTCGTCACGATCGCGATCATCCTGTTCGTCTTGGGGATCCTGTTCATCCCCTCGCTGTTCAGCAACAAGAACGTGAAGACCCTGTCGTACTCGGACCTGCTGCGCGACGCCCGGGCCCAGCAGGTGGTGTCGGCGTCGATTAACAACGGCAGCGGGGTCATCACCGGCAAGCTCACCAACGGGACGACCTACACCGTCAACGGTCCCACCCCGGCGCTCAGCGACGAGGTCAACTCGCTGCGCACCAACCACGTCAAGGTGACCTTCGCCAACACCTCGAGCTTCCTCGCGACCTTCCTGCCCTACCTGATCTGGATCGTGCTGTTCGGGGCCTTCATGGTCTTCCTCAACCGCCAGGCCAAGGGCCAAATGAACGGGATGATGTCGGTCGGGCGCTCCAAAGCCAAGCAGTTCAACCAGGACCGCCCCAAGACGACCTTCGCTGACGTCGCGGGTTATCGCGGCGTCAAGCAGGAGATCAACGAGGTCGTCGAGTTCCTCAAGAGCCCGGGGCGCTACCGCGACGTCGGCGCGGCCATCCCCAAGGGGCTCCTCCTGGTCGGTCCGCCCGGCACGGGCAAGACGATGCTCGCGCGCGCGGTCGCGGGCGAGGCGGGGGTGCCCTTCTTCTCGGTGTCGGGGTCTGACTTTATGGAGATGTTCGTGGGAGTGGGCGCGAGCCGGGTCCGCGACCTCTTCGCCACCGCGCGAAAGCAGTCCCCGGCCATCGTCTTCATCGACGAGATCGACTCCATCGGGCGCAAGCGTGGCGCCGGGCTGGGCGGTGGCCACGACGAGCGCGAGCAGACGCTCAACCAGATGCTCGCTGAGATGGACGGCTTCGAGACCGGCGAGGGCGTCGTGGTCATCGCGGCGACCAACCGACCCGACGTGCTCGACCCGGCGCTCCTGCGCCCGGGCCGCTTCGACCGCGAGATCGTGGTGCCCCTGCCCGACCTCGACGAGCGCCTGCCCATCCTGCAGGTTCACTCCAAGGACAAGCCCCTCGACGCGAGCGTCGACCTCGCCATCGTCGCGCGCGGCACGCCCGGGATGAGCGGCGCGGACCTCGCCAACCTGGTCAACGAGTCCGCGCTGCACGCGGTGCGCCGGCACTCGACGACCATCGCCATGGAGGACTTCGAGTCCGCTCGCGACCGCGTGATGATGGGCCAGGAGCGCGACACGATGGTGTTGACCGAGAAGGAGCGCGAGCGCATCGCGTTCCACGAGTCGGGCCACGCGCTCCTCGCCTACGTGCTCGACCACACCGACCCGCTGCACAAGATCACCATCATCCCGAGGGGCATGGCGCTGGGGGTCACGATGACCCTGCCCGAGGAGGACCGCCACATCATGGCGCGCCACGACCTCGAGGACTCGCTGTGCATGCGCATGGGCGGGCGCGTGGCCGAGCTCCTCGTCTACGGCGACCTCTCGACGGGGGCCGCGGACGACCTCCAACGCAACACCGATCTCGCGCGACGCATGGTTCGCGAGTGGGGAATGTCCAAGGAGATCGGTCCGATGGCCTGGGGCCAGAACAACCAGGTCTTCCTCGGCGAGGACCTCATGCACACGCGCGACTACTCGGACCACACGTCCAAGATGATTGACGACGAGGTCGAGCGGATCCTGCGCGAGCAGGAGGCCCGAGCCATCGAGGTGCTCACCTTGCACCGCCGTGGCCTCGAGGCCGTCACCCACGCGCTGCTCGAGCACGAGACCCTCGACGGCGAGACCGCGGCGCGCCTCATCGACGAGGCCCACGGCGAGCCCGTCCACGACCGCGCGACCAAGACCATCGGGGCCCTGGTGAGCGCCGCGCCGACCCCGGCGCCGGTCGCGCAGGCGCCGACCCCCGAGGTTGCGCCGAGCGACGAGCCCGAGACCGTGCCCGCCGCGCGGGCGAGTTGGCAGCCGCCGACCCTACCCGCCGTCTAGCGCCGACACCAACGCGACGCCCTCCGGCTCGCTCGCGAGGGCCTGGGTCACGATGACGCTCGGTCGCGACGCGCGCACCACGACCGCCGAGCACGCGAGTGACGTCAGCCCCGGGTAGACCGACAGGACGTCAACGGTCGCTCCCGGGGCCACGCGCGCGACGCCCGACGCGAGCGACGACCCCGCCCCCGACGTACAGCCCGACAGGTTGAACGCGTGGTCGAAGGTCACGCTCACCACGCGGCTCGACGTGTTGGTCAGGGTCGCGAGCGTGGGCGCGACGACACCACCAACGAGCAGCGCGTTGCCCGGTGCGGCGGCGGGGGTCAGCGCGACGCCCGCGCCGGTGCCGGTGGCGAGTGACGCGACCACCGGCGCCGACGACGTGAGGCCAACGCTCGCGAAGCCCGCGGCGGGAATCGAGCTGTTGGGCGTGATCGACTCGACCGCGCTGGAGTAGGCGCCGACCGTCAAGGTGAGCGCGGGAACGCTAAAGCCCCCGAGCGAGACGCGCAGCGTGACGCTCACCGCGAGGGAGCCGGGGTTGGCGACGCGGACCTGGGCGACGGCGTGGCTGACGG
>JBOGFU010000126.1:0-3413 GCA_050743545.1 Acidimicrobiales bacterium
CGACCCCAAGGTCGTCGGGATCAAGATCACGCTCTATCGCACGTCGGGTGACTCCCCGGTCGTGCGGTCGCTCATTCGCGCGGCCGAGCGCGGCAAGCAGGTCGCCGCGCTGGTCGAGCTCAAGGCCCGCTTCGACGAGGCGGCCAACATCGAGTGGGCCAAGGCCCTCGAAGACGTGGGGGTCCACGTGGTCTACGGGATCGTCGGGCTCAAGACCCACTCCAAGACCGCGCTCATCGTGCGAAACGAGGGCGCGGCGACCCAGCGCTACGTGCACATCGCGACGGGCAACTACAACGACACCACCGCGCGCATCTACGAGGACTTCGGCCTGCTGACCTGTGACGAGGACATCGCCCACGACGTCGGCGAGCTCTTTAACTTCCTCACCGGGTTCGCGCGCGACGTCGAGTACCGCAAGGTCGTCGTGAGCCCCGCCCACACGCGCACGCGCGTGATCGAGCTCATCGAGCGCCAGCGCGACCGCGGCGCCGAGGGCCTCATCGCGATAAAGGTCAACGGCCTGACCGACCCGACGATCATCGACGCGCTCTACGCAGCGAGCGCCGCGGGGGTGCGGATCCGCCTGCTCGTGCGCACCCAGTGCAGCCTGCGACCGGGGGTCGCCGGGCTCTCGGAGAACATCTCGGTGCACAGCGTGGTGGGCGAGTTCCTCGAGCACAGCCGGGTCTTTATCTTCGGGCGCCCGGGTGAGGCGGAGTTCTCGCTCTTCCTCGGCTCCGCGGACCTGATGGAGCGCAACCTCGACCGGCGCGTGGAGGTCCTGGTGCCCGTCGAGAGCCCGGAGATCCAGGCCGAGCTCCTCGAGGACTTCGAGATCACCTGGAGCGACGACACCTTCACGTGGGTCCTGGGTACCGACCGGCGCTGGCGTCGCCTGCAGTCGGTCAACGGGCTGTCGGCTCAGAGCGAGTTCAAGCGCCGGGCGCTGGCTCGGGCCCGTTCGCTCGCGGCTCGCTAGCCCCGTCGCGGCGCCACTGCAGGCTCGCGTAGGCGGCGCCGCCGATGGGGATCGGGATCCAGAAGTTGACCAGTCGGTAGCTCAGCACCGCGAGGATCGCCTGGCTGTGCGGCACGCCAAAGCCGACCAGGGTCGTAATGAGCGTGGCCTCGACGACGCCGAGGCCCGCGGGGGTGAGGGGGATCGCCGCGAGGATGTTGGCGAGCCCGTAGGCGACCAGCAGGTCGATGGGCGAGATCACGTGGCCGAAGGCCCATAGGAAGACCCACAGGCACGACGCGTCGAAGAGCCAGTTGAGCGCGGCCCAGGCGAACGCCCACCACAGCGTGCGCCGGTTGTTGATGAGCTGGAGGATCCGCGCGGCGATGCGCGCGAGCAGCGCGCTGATCTTGTCGGGGTTGATCGCCGGGATGTGGCGCGCGGCGACGCGCAGCCACGCGTCGGCGTGGCGCTGGCCGCGGGTGATGAGCAGGATCGTGCCGAAGAACGCGCCGAGGAGAAAGACCCCGGCGAGCGCGGCGAAGCCGTAGGCCGGGTTGAACCCGCGCAGCGGGATCGAGATGATGAGCGCGACCCAGAAGAGCACGTTGAGCACGACCGCGGACCCGGTGCCCTGGGTCGCCAGGCCGAACGCGTTGGTCTCCTTGGGCACGCCCAGCTCGTTGAAGATCCGGTAGGAGAGCGCGCCCGCGGGCGCAGTGCCCCCCGGGACCACGTGGCTGATCGCCAGGCCCGCGAGGTTGACGCGCAGGGTGTTGTAGCGATTGGGCGAGTACGGGTAGAGCACCGTTCGCGTCAGCTCGACGTAGGCGTAGATCGCCGCCATCTCGAGGACCACCGCGATGGCGACGAGCACGGGGTTGAGGTGGCCCAGCAGGTGCAGCGACTTGCGCGCGCCGGAGATCTGGGGCAGCACGAGGAACTCGAAGACGAAGATGAGGAGCCCGAGGCTCAGGATGATGCGGATCTCGCGCGGCAGCGCGAAGCGTCTCTTGGGGGGCTCGTCGGTCATTCGTCCGACTTACGACCGCCGCTTTGCCCTGATGGGCGTGGTGAACCCCACCGGGCGATTCTAGGGGCGTCGGTAGAATCGCGAAAATGAGAACCCTCGTCGTGCTGCCCACGTACAACGAGATACTCAACGTCGAACGGATGTTGCGGGCGCTGCGCGAGTCGGTGCCCGACGCCGACGTGCTGGTCGTCGACGACTCGAGCCCCGACGGCACCGCCGACGCGGCCAAGCGCGTGGCGGGCGAGCTCGGACGGATCGAGATACTCCAGCGCGCGACCAAGGACGGGCTCGGCGGCGCGTACCGCGCGGGCTTCGCGTGGGGGCTCGAGCGTGACTACGACCACTTCGTCGAGATCGACTGCGACTTCTCCCACGACCCGCACGCGCTGCCCGCCCTGCTCGCCGCGGCGCAGAGCCACGACGTCGTCATCGGCTCGCGCTACGTCACCGGGGGCACGATCCCGAGCTGGTCGATCGCGCGGCTGTGGCTGAGCCGCGGGGGCAACCAGTACGCGTCGGTGATGCTCGGGCTTCGCGTCAAGGACTCGACCGCGGGATATCGCGTCTACTCGCGCGACGCGCTCGCCACGATCGACTACGCGACCGTGACCGCGGACGGCTACGGCTTCCAGATCGAGATGACCTACCGCGCTCGACTCGGCGGCGCGTCGATCGTCGAGGTGCCGATCTCCTTTACCGACCGCACGCTGGGCGAGTCCAAGATGTCGAGCGCGATCGTCGTCGAGGCGCTGTGGCTGGTCACCAAGTGGGCCATCGAGCGGCCCCTGGGTCGGCGCCCCTAGACGCGCTCGACCAGCAGCGCTGAGAGCACGACCGCGAGCTTGTCGCGGGTCTCTTCACGCTCGGCGATCGGGTCGGACTCACTGACGATCCCCGCGCCGGCCCACGCCTCGAAGGATCGATCGGCGACGATGACCCCGCGTAGTCCGATCCACCACTCGCCGTCGCCGCGGGCGTCGACCCAGCCGACCGGCCCGGCGTAGTGACCTCGGTCGTGGACCTCGAGCTCGGCGATGAGGTCGAGCGCGGCGGCGCGCGGCAGACCGCCGACCGCCGCGGTGGGGTGAAGCAGGCGCAGCACCGCGAGCGCGTCGGGCGCGCTGGACGCGTCGGACCTCACCGCGGTGACCCACGAGCCGAGGTGGGCGACCGAGCGCAGAGCGACGATGGAGGGCTGCGGGTCGGCGGTGATGTCGTCGTAGTCGCGCGCGAGCAGCGACACGATCTCGTCGACCACGACGGCGTGCTCGTGGAGGTTCTTGGCGCTGCCGAGCAGCCACGTCTCGTAGTCGTCGGGGTCGGCCGCGGCGGGCAGGGAGATGGTCCCGGCGAGCGGGTTGCACGTCACGCGCGCACCCTCGCGGCGCACCAGGAGCTCGGGCGACGCGCCGACGAAGC
>JBOGFU010000127.1:0-7911 GCA_050743545.1 Acidimicrobiales bacterium
CCCTTACTGGGGGCCGCTTCTGACGTATGGGCCAAGGTCACCGCTCCCCGACCGGGCCAAATGGGGCCCCTGCGCTAAACTTCCCGCGTGCTGGCGTACATCGCGCGACGGATCGTCCAATCGTTGATCGTGCTCCTCATCGTGGTGCTGATCACGTTCTCGCTGCCCTACTTCCAGCCCCACGGCATCCTGGCCCCGGCGTACTACGTCCTCCAGACCCACGCGACGCCGCACAACGTCGCGATATGGGGTGCCAATAACGGGATGAACCATCCCTACTTCGTTCGCTTTTGGCGATACCTGGTCCAGGTCTTTGGCCACTTCAACCTCGGCCGCTCCTACCGCCAAAACCTGTCGGTGTGGGCGATCATCAAGCTCTACGTGCCGCGCACGATCTGGCTCGCCGCGTCGGCGCTCATCCTGACCACGGTCATCGCGATCCCCCTGGGGATCATCCAGGCGTCGCGGCGCAACACGGTCTTTGACTACACCGCCACCGGTAGCGCGTTCATCCTCTACGCGATGCCCTCGTTCCTGCTGTGCATGCTCGTGCTCGACGCCTTCAGCTTCCACTGGCCGCACCTGCCCAGCTCGCCCCCAGGGGGCGTGGCCCCCTGGGCGCTCTTCACCAGCCCGCTGGGCTTCCTGCTGCCCGTCGCGTGCCTCACGATGCTGGGGGTAGCCGGGCTCAGCCGCTTCATGCGCGGCACGGTGCTCGAGGTCCTGGTGCAGGACTACGTGCGCACCGCCAAGGCCAAGGGCTGCTCGAACCGTCGCACGCTCTTTCGCCACGCGTTCCGCAACGCGCTCGGCCCGATCATCACCATCCTGGGCCTGTCGATCCCCGGGCTCATCGGTGGCGCGCTGATCATCGAGAGTGTCTTTAACTACGGCGGGTTGGGGATCCAGACCCTCAACGCTGCGGCGTCGGCCGACGTGCCCACGGTTCTCGGGATCACGCTGTTGGTGTCCATCATGACCCTGATCGGCAACCTCCTCGCCGACGTGTTCCTCGGGCTGGTGAACCCTCGGATTCGCATTGAGGGGACTCGCTGATGCCCAGCACCGCCGCGGTGACCACGGTCCTGGCGGCGCCGGCTGATCACCTCGATGAGGCGCTCACCACCGGGGCCGTCGTGCCGATGTGGAAGCAGCGCCTGCGCATCTTCCTGCACAACAAGCTGGCCATCGCGTCGGTGGCCTACCTGGTCATCATCACCCTTCTCTGCTTCCTGGTGCCGATCTTCCACCCGACCAACCAGACCAACCAGGCGGCGACCTTCGGTCTCCACTGGAACTCGCCGCCGTCGGCTCAGCACTGGCTGGGCCTCGACTCGAACGGCTACGACGTCCTGGGGCGCATCTTCTACGGCGGGGAGTACTCGCTGACCCTGGGCTTCCTCGCGGGCTTCATCACCATCGTGGTCGGCACGCTCTACGGGATGGTCTCGGGGTTCATCGCCGGCTACACCGACACCGTGATGATGCGACTGCTCGACGCGTTCCTGTCGATCCCCTACATCTTCCTGCTGCTCTCGCTGATCACGATCTTCGGGCGTTCGACGGTGTTCCTCATCTGCGTGATCGGGTTCACGGGGTGGTGGGGCAACGCGCGCATCATCCGCGGCGACGCCTTGCTCATCCGAAACCTCGAGTACTCCCAGGCGGCGACGGCCATGGGCGGGCGACGAATGCACATCATCCGGCGCCACGTCTTCCCCAACTCAATCAGCAATATCGTGACCGTCGCGACGTTCTCCGTCGCCGACGCGATCCTGTTCCTCTCGGCGCTGGGCTTCCTGGGGCTGGGCATCCAGGCCCCCCAGACCGACTGGGGCACCATGCTCCAGGCCGGGGCGACCCAGATCCAGAATGGATTCTGGTGGGAGATCTTCCCCCTCGCCGGGGTGTTCATCCTCGTGGTCGTCGCCATCAACTACATCGGCGACGCGCTGCGTGACGCCTTCGAGGTCCGTCTAATCGAGCGCTAGGCGCCCCTAGAGCGCCGCGGCGCTCGCGCCGATGCTCACCGGGGTTCGCAGGGGGAAGTGGCAGGCCGCCTGGTGGGTCGCGCCGAAGTCCACGAGGGGCGGCTCCTCCTTGGCGCACAGTTCTTGGGCCCGCGGGCACCGCGTGCGAAAGCGGCAGCCCGACGGCGGGTTGACCGGCGAGGGCAGCTCGCCGCGGACCTGCTTGCCGCGCTGGGCCTTGGCCAACGTCGGGTCCGGCACGGGCACGGCGTCGAGCAGCCCCTGGGTGTAGGGGTGGGCGGGGGTGCGAAAGACCGACTCCGCGTCGCCGATCTCGACGATCTTGCCGAGGTACATGACGGCGATGGTGTCGGCCATGTAGTACACGACCGCGAGGTCGTGGCTCACCATCACGTAGGACAGGTGGTGGGCCTTCTGCAGGTCCTTCATCAGGTTGAGGATCTGAGCCTGGATCGACACGTCGAGCGCCGACACGGGCTCGTCGGCCACGATGAGGCGCGGGTTGAGCGCAATCGCTCGCGCGAGTCCGATGCGCTGGCGCTGGCCCCCGGAGAACTCGTGGGGGTAGCGGTCGGCGACCGCCGGCTCCAAGCCGACGGAGGTGAGCAGGTCGGCGACGCGGTCGCGCTGGTCGGCGCGCGAGCCCTCGCGCTGGATCATGAGCGGCTCGGCGAGGATCTGGCTGACCTTCATGCGCGGGTCGAGCGAGGAGTAGGGGTCCTGGAACATCATCTGGCGGTCGCGGCGCTCGACCCTCGACGGCCGGTGGTTCTTCGATGACACGACCTTGCCGTCGAAGATGACCGAGCCGCCCGTCGGCGCCTCAAGGCCCACGATCATTCGCCCGATGGTGGTCTTGCCGCACCCCGACTCGCCCACCAGGCCGAACGTCTCACCTTCGTTGATCGAGAACGTGGCGTCCGCGACCGCGCTGATCGCCCCGACACGATGGCGCACGAAGCCGGCCTTGACCGGGAACTCCTTGACCAGGTTCTCGACGCGCAAGAGCTCGGTCCCGGCCACGCGCGCGGGCCCCGCGGACTCGGCGACGCGCACGACGACCGGCTTGGGTCCGTTGACGGGGTGGAAGCACGCGTAGCAGCGGTCGCCGTCGAAGGTGAGCGGCGGGTCCTCGATACGGCAGCGGTCCGTCGCGTAAGAGCAGCGGGGCGCAAAGCGACAGCCAACGATCTCCTTGGTGAGGTCGGGCGGCAGGCCGGCGATCGAGCTCAGCTCGTGCTTGGAGGTGTTCTCGAGGTTGGGCATCGACGCGAGCAGCGCCTGCGCGTAGGGGTGGCGCATGTCGTGAAAAAGCTCGTCGGTCGTCGCCTCCTCCGCCTTCTTCCCGCCGTACATGACGATCACGCGGTCGGTGCGACCCGCGATGACCCCCATGTCGTGGGTGATGAGGAGCACGCCCATGTTGAGCTGCTGGCGCAGGTTGTCGATGATGTCCAGGATCTGGGCCTGGATCGTGACGTCGAGCGCGGTCGTGGGCTCGTCGGCGATCAGGAGCTTGGGGCGACAGACCAGGCCCATGGCGATGATGACCCGCTGGCGTAGTCCCCCCGAGAGCTCGAAGGGGTACTGGTCCAGCCGCTCGGCGGGACGGGGCATCTCGACCATCTCGAGGACCTCGAGCGCACGCTTGCGCGCGTCCTCCTCGGACGCGCCCTCGTGGATCATCAGGCCTTCGCCGATCTGCTTGCCGATCCGCATCGTCGGGTTCAGCGAGCTCATCGGGTCCTGGGGGATGAGCGCGACGGAGCGGCCCCGGTGCGACTGCATCTCGCGCTCCGACAGCGTCGCCAGGTTGACCCCGTCGAGTTCGATGGTGCCGCCCACGATCTTTCCGTTGTGCGGCAACAAGCGCATGATGGCGAGTCCCGACTTGGTCTTGCCGCAGCCCGACTCGCCCACGAGCCCGACGCACTCCCCGGGGTCGATCGAGATGGAGAAGTCGTCGACCGCGGTGACGAATGTCTTGCTCGTCGAGAACTGGACTCGAAGGTCCTGCACCGAGAGCAGAGTTGACATAGCCGACCGATTCTACTCGGCGGCTTCGTGTCCGCCGGGGCGCGCCGAGCCGCGGTCTGCGTCGAGCGATGGCCATTCGGGCAGGGCCCACGAGCGCCGATGGAGCACGGTCGGGCCGAGGGCGCGCAGCGCCGCCAGGTGCGCGGGCGCCCCGTACCCCTTGTTGGATGTCCACCCGTAGGCGGGGTGCGCCCGAGCGAGGTCGTCCATCGCGCGGTCGCGGTGGACCTTGGCCAGCACCGACGCGGCGGCGATGCTCGCGCAGGTCGCGTCGCCCCGCACGACCGCCCGGTGGGACAGGTCGGCGTAGGACAGCACCGGCGGGCCGGGGGCGACGACGTCGAGGGCCCCCGGCGCGCTGAGCAGATTGACCGAGCCATCGACCAGCGCGACGCCCGGACGGACCCGCAGCGCGTCGAGGGCCCGCGTCGCGGCGACCGCGAGGGCGACGCGCAGCCCCCACGCGTCGATCTCGTCGGCGCCGGACCACCCGAGCGACCAGTCCGCCGCCCACCGGGTGATCGGGTCGACCAACGCCTCGCGCTGGGCGCGCGACAGGACCTTGGAGTCGGCGAGACCGTCCGGCGGTGGCGTTCCCTCGCGCAGGACCACCGCGCCGACCACGACCGGCCCGGCGAGCGATCCGCGCCCGACTTCGTCGACGCCGACCACGACCTCGCCGTCGAGGACGGCGTGACGCTCATCGACCGAGAGGTCACGCACCCGGGCCACGACCCAGGGTACCGAGCGCGCGCCTCGTAGCATGGATGGGTGCGGCCCGACGCGTTCTACGTCCCGCTCAAGGACTTCGCCAGGGCCAAGGAGCGACTGCGCGCTGTCGACGGACTCAACGTGGCCGACCTCGCCCGGCGACTGGCCACGGGTGTCATCGTCGCGTGCTCGCCCGTGCCCGTCATCGTGGTCACCGAGAGCGACGACGTGGAAGGCTTCGCCCGGCGCCTCGGCGCCGACGTCTTTCGCTCCCCCGCGTCCGGCCTCAACGACGCGCTGGGCCTCGCCTACCGCGCGGCGGCGCCGGGCCTGGTTGTCGCGATCGTGCCGGGGGACCTTGCTGCCCCGGCCGGGCTGGGCGAGGTCGACGTCTCGCCCGGAGCCACGATCGTCGTCGACCGCCACGGACGCGGAACCAACCTGTTGGCCATTCCCACCGGGCTCGACGTCGAATTTCACTTCGGACCGGACTCGGCGCGCCGCCACGAGGTCGAAGCTCGGCGCCTGGGCCTGGGCGTGGCCGTCATCCTCGACTCCCCGTGGGCGCTGGACGTCGATCAACCCGACGACCTCACCACCCCTCGGGGGTAGGCCGGGCGACCCAAGTCGTGCCCGGACGTAGTTCGAGGGGGCCCGAAGGCCCCCTCGAACCCCACTCCCGTAAGGGATGGGCTACTTCTTGGCTGCCCTCTTCGCCGGAGCGCGCTTGGCGGCCTTCTTCGCCGGAGCGCGCTTCTTCGCGGCCTTCTTCGCCGGAGCGCGCTTGACGGCCTTCTTCGCCGGAGCCTTCTTGGCAGCCTTCTTCGCCGGAGCGCGCTTGGCGGCCTTCTTAGCCGGCGCCCTCTTGGCGGGGGCCTTCTTCTTCGCGGCTGGTGCCACTTTCCCTCCTTGGGACTCAACGTTGAATCAACGGGGGACCGCGGAAACACCACCGTGGTGCCCCGTAATTCGGTACCGCATTGACACGTCGTGTACTCGCTCGTGTGCCGCCCAGCTTCCCAGCTGTGCCGCTACCGATCGCAGTGCACGGTCCTCGCACGACGGAGCGTTTCACGCCGACGCGCACGACATGCGCGCCCAACGCTGACCTCCTCCGCAGAAGGACAACTACAAGTTCAGTTGGTCACTACACCGATGTCAAGCATTTCGGAGACTTTTTACGACCATTGCTCAACGTGTCCTTCGACCGTGGTGTGTACCTCGGACGAGGTCGCGACGGTGATGTCACGAGCGGATCGCAACGCTCGACGCTCGTGCTCGGTCCCAGTCGCAGCGGCAAGACGTCATCGTTCATCGTGCCGAACCTCTTGTTGAGCAGCGTGCCCAGCGTGACGACGTCGACCAAGGACGACGTGCTGCGCACGATGGCCCGCGCTCGCCACGACGGTGCGACGCTGCTCTTTGATCCGTCGGGCACCGTCGAGACGCCGCGCGGGGTGCTCCGCGTGGGCTACTCCCCGCTCGCCCAGGCGCGCGAGTGGGACGGAGCGGTGCTCGCGACGCGCACCCTGGTGGACGTGGCGCGTCGCGGACGCCCGGAGCGCGCCGACGACCACTGGTCCGAGCGCGCGGGCGCGTTGGTCGCGCCCCTGCTGCACGCGGCGTCGATCGCGGGCGACACCCTCGGACGTTTGGCGAGCCGCGTCGACGAGCGGCGCGCCGACGGCGCGCTCGCGCTCCTCGTCGAGCGCCACGGAGACCAGCACCCATCGGTCGGGTTGCTGCGAGGCGTCCTGGCGACCGAGGAGCGAGAGCGCTCGGGGATCTGGTCGACCGCGTCGGGACTCTTCGCGGGCGTGCGCACCGAGGCCGCTCGGGCCGCGGCCCGAGCCGCACCGCTCGACCTCGACGCGTTTCTTCGCGAGCCCCACCAGCTCCACATCGTCGCCCCCAGCCGCCACCAACTGGTGACGATTCCGCTCGTCGTGGGTCTGGTCGATGAGATCGTGCACGCGACCTACGACGCTCACCAGCGAGGGGCCCGCGTGTTGCTCGCCCTCGACGAACTCGCCAACGTCGCGCCCCTGCCTCGCCTGTCCAGCGTGGTCTCCGAGGGCGGGGGCCAGGGGGTCACCACGCTCGCCTGCCTCCAGGACCTGAGCCAGGCGCGGAGCCGGTGGGGGGCGTCCGCCGACGGCTTCCTCTCGCTCTTCCCCACGACCGTCGTGCTGCCCGGCATCGCGGATCGCTCGACGCTCGAGCTACTGCGCCACCTCGCCGGTCGCGACCTCGTGGCCACGTCGGCCCTCCAGCGGGGCCGGCGCGGCGAGGCGCGCGGCTCATCGACGTCCTGGGTGGAGCGCGATCGGGCGACCGTCGCCGATCTCGCCCACGGGCGAGCGGGGCACGTGCTGAGCCTGTCCGCGGACAAGACCGTCCGGTGGATCGCGGTGACGCCCGCCTTCAGCGACGAGCGATTTCGCGATCGCGTCGCGCGCGAGCCCGCCACGCCACCGCGTGCACTCGGCCGCGACCGTCGCGACGACGCGCGCTACGGACCTACGAGGCTGTGATTGGCGTAGTGCCACCCGCTCGGCAGGGACTTGGGCGCGCCAGTGTTCGACCCCGACGAGATTCCGGTCAGAACGGCACCCGCGAAGATCGTGCCGGCCAGGTTGGACTCGGACACGTCGGCGTGGCGCAGCGTGGCGCCGGTAAAGTTCGTCCCCGCCAGGTCCGCGTCGCTCACGTCGTCACCCGTCAGATTGGCCCTGGTGAGGTTGGCGTCGTAGAGATCGGCGCCGGCGAGGTTGACCCCGACGAGGTTCGCCCCGACGAGGCTGTCGCGAACGAAGTCCGCCCCGGCGAGGTAGGCGTGGGAGAAGGTGACACCGGTGAGAGTGGCGCGACGGAAGTAGGCGTCCGTGCCCACGAGGTGCGACAGATTGGCGCCGTCCAACTTCGCCCCGGTGAGGATCGCGCCGTAGATGCTGGCGCCCGTGAGGTTGGCGCGCGTGAGGTTGACGTTGACCAGGCGCGCGGTCAGCAGGTTGGCGCCACTGAGGTTGGCGCCAGTGAGGTTGTCACCGGTGAAGTTGGCGCCACGCAAATCGTCTCCCTTGAGCGATCGATGCGCGAAGTTGCACCCGGTGAGGTTCGCCTTGGCCACGGGTTGGCAGTGGGCCGTGGCACCCGACGGGGCGGCCAGCAC
>JBOGFU010000128.1:0-3273 GCA_050743545.1 Acidimicrobiales bacterium
TCGTAGGCGGGACCAAGGGCAGTTGCTCTGAGCAAGCGAATTGCTCGATGGACGGCGGCAGACCGCGTCGAGATGCCAGCAGCCTCGGCGTAGGAGTCCAGGAATGCGACGTCATCGTCGGGGAGACTCACGCTCAATTTCATACTGTGATACTACCATGGGTAGGCAGTAAGTAGTACCTTCGTCCGTGCCCTCCGCGGGGCACAGAAGACCGGTATCAAACAAAGTCCCGTTACCTCCACTCGTCGTCAAGAGCACAACGTTGCACCCAATTGGAGTTCCGTACCGATTTATGGTCTGGAAGAGACTGTGTCGCCCGCCTCGGGTCATCAGGACCGATAGTGGGGTGGCGATGAACGCGTTCGCTGTCGTCGTCAGACGTTACGAGATTTGAAGTTCGATGTCGAAGGAATGCGGGTCCATTCGACGTATGTGCGAAAGCAACACCACCAACAAGACAAGAGGAGCAGAATATGCCGCGATTCATGGGATTCGTGCGGATGGCCGAGGATGTCGGAACGCCGCCACAAGCATTGTTTGACGCGATGGACAAGTTCATCGGCGAGCGGGCCGCCAATGGCGTGTTTCTCGACGGTGGTGGACTCTTTGGGACGGAGGATGCCGTCAATTACGTCGTTCGCCAAGGTGAGGTCACGCGCGTCGACGGGCCCTACGCCGAGGCCAAGGAGGTTGTCGGGGGCTGGGCGATTATGGAATACCCGAGCCTCAGAGACGCTGCGGACGACCAGCGACTCTTCGCGGAGCTGCACGTGCAGTTCTGGCCTGAGGTCACCGTGATCTCCACTCTGCGTCAGATCTCGACCGGCCCCGAAGCGCCTGGCGCGTGACCGTCAACCGCCGATCGACGCTCGTTCAGACGTGGATCGGCGGAACCAAAGACGTGAGATCTACGCTGGTGGTGGTGTCAACACAGGTCCGCCGCGACGATGTGCAACGTGCCGCACGCGACGTGTGGAGACGAGAATCGGCCCGTCTTGTCGGAGCTCTTACTCGATTGACTCGAGACGTTGGTATTGCCGAAGACCTCGCGCAGGATGCCCTTGTCGCGGCGCTGGAACAGTGGCCCTCCAGCGGTGTCCCTGATAACCCCGCGGCGTGGCTCATGGTCATCGCAAAGCGGCGGGCCATCGACCACTTCCGACGCGATGAGCTTCTCCGCCGCAAGGTCGCGGAACTTGGGGGCGCCTTAGAGGAGCAAGTATTGACCAGCGTCGAGACCACGTTCGATTACGTCGACGACGATGCGCTCCGACTCATCTTCATGTCGTGCCATCCAACGCTGACACCGGAGTCTCGTGCAGCGCTCACGTTGCGACTCGTCGGCGGCCTCACGACGGCGGAGATCGCCCGAGGATTCTTCGTCAACGAGCCCACCATGGGTCAACGAATCTCGAGAGCGAAGAGGAAGCTCGCCGATGAGAACGCCGAGTTCGAGATCCCCGAGGGGTCAGATCGAACCAAGCGGCTCGACGATGTAATGGCAGTGATCTGCCTGATCTTCAATGAGGGGTACACCGCTACTGCGGGCGACGACTGGATGCGGCCCGATCTGGCGAACGAAGCGATCCGTCTGGCTCACATGCTGGCCACGCTCGAGCCCAACGAGCCAGAAGTACTGGGTCTCCTCGGGTTGCTGGAAATCCAGGGGTCACGGATGCCAGCCCGAATCGACCAGGACGGAAATCCCGTCTTGCTCGAGGCTCAGAATCGGACCCTCTGGGACGGGTTGCAGATTCGGCGCGGCATGAAGGCGTTGGAGAAGGCAGAACGGCTGGCTGCCCGTGGGGCACCAATTGGGAAGTACTTCCTCCAGGCCGCTATTGCGGCCCAGCACGCCCGTGCGGTGCGCGCAGAAGAGACGGATTGGCGTAAAATTGCCGAGTTGTATGACGTTCTCGGCCGTGCTGCTCCTGGTCCAATTGTCGAAGTGAACCGGGCCGTTGCGCATGGTCGGGCATACGGGCCCGATGCCGGGCTTGCCGTGCTGGAAGAAGTAGACGCCGATTCTCTTGGCGACTCACCGCTATTTCCGAGTGTGGCCGGGGACCTCTATGAGCGAGCGGGCATGCACGCGCGAGCAAGTGAGGCCTTCAGAGAAGGAGCCTCACGTACCCAGAACGTGGGTGAACGCGGACTCCTACAAGATCGGGCAATGAGGAATCGGCCGCCTGGAATCGACTGACCTCAGGCGACCGATTATTCCGGAGATGCGCCCCAGTCAGACAAGAGCGGACAGCGGAACAAGGGGTTCGAACAAAGTCCCGTCAACTCCACCCTGGGGAGCCGCACGCGCGTCGGCCAGACTGTTCACGTGACTGACCCGACGGGCGACGCCCCTCCGGCGCGGTGGTCGTCGTCGCCCGCGCACCCCGACATGTGGGACGACCCGGCGAGCGACCCGCGCGGCCCCGCGACGTCCGTCGAGGGCGAGCGCGCGACCCTGCTCGACTACCTGCGCGCCTACCGGACCACCCTCGAGATGAAGTGCGAGGGGTTGAACGCCGAGCAGATGGCGCGTCGCTCGGTCGCGCCCTCGACGATGTCGCTGCTGGGTCTCGTGCGCCACTTGGCCAACGTCGAGCGACACTGGTTCCGTCGCGTGGTCTCGGGCGAGGCCGACGTCCCCCAGCGCTTTGACGGCGGGCGCAACGCGAGCTGGGACGGCGCGCGGCCCGATCCGGCCGTGGTCACCGAGGCGTGGTCGGCGTGGCGTGAGGAGGTCGCCTTCGCCAACGGCGTGATCGACTCGGCGGGCGACCTGGGCGCACGCTCGACGATGCCCGACGGCGACACGGTCTCGCTGCGCGAGGTGCTGGTTCACATGATCGAGGAGTACGCGCGCCACTGCGGTCACGCCGACCTGCTGCGCGAGCGCATCGACGGGCGGGTGGGCCAGTAGGTGCGGCTCGGCGTCGTCATCTTGCCCTCCGCGCGCTGGCGTGACGCCGCCCAGCACTGGCGGCGCGTCGAGGAGATGGGGGTGGGCGTCGCCTACACCTACGACCACCTGTCGTGGCGCGACTTTCGCGACCGCGCGTGGTTCGCGATGGTGCCAACCCTCGCCGCCGCCGCCGCGGCGACCACGCGGCTCCAGATCGGGCCCCTGGTCACGACGCCCAACTTTCGCCACCCCGTGCCGCTCGCCAAGGACCTCATCGCCCTCGACGACCTGAGCGAGGGTCGCCTGGTCGTGGGCGTGGGCGCGGGCGGGCGGGGCTTTGACGCGGCGGTGCTCGGCCAGGCGCCGTGGAG
>JBOGFU010000129.1:0-2309 GCA_050743545.1 Acidimicrobiales bacterium
GTCGAGAAGCGCGGCGCGGGGTTCGGGAACGTGACGTCACCCACGTCGTAGACGTCGCGCGCGACGTTGTAAGCGTGCGCGGCGGCCTCGCGCGGTGACAGCACGGGGGTGACGCACGCGTCGACCCCGTCGAAGACGTCACTCCACTCGTCGCGGGTCCGCGTCGCGAAGGCCTCGGCGAATCGCGCCTTGGTCGCGGGCCAGCGGTCGCGGTCCATCTGGGGGCCGAGGTCCGCGGGGCTCAGCCCCAGCCCCTCGAGCAGCGCCGCGAAGAACTGGGGCTCGATCGCGCCCACCGCGACGTAGCGGTGGTCGAGGGTCTCGTAGACCTCGTAGAAGGGCGCGCCCGTGTCGAGGATGTTGACGCCGCGCTCCTCGCGCCAGTAGCCCGCGTTGAGGAACGAGTGGGTCATCGCCATCATCATCGCCGCGGCGTCGACCATCGCCGCGTCCACGACCTGGCCCTGGCCGGTGCCGCGAGCGCGCCACACCGCCGCGAGCAGCCCCGCGACCAGGAACATCGCGCCGCCGAAGTCGCCGACCAGGTTGAGCGGCGGAACCGGGCGATCCCCCGCGCGCCCTATCGGCCACAGCGCGCCCGCGACGGCGAGGTAGTTGATGTCGTGGCCCGCGCGCTGGGCGAGCGGTCCCTCCTGGCCGTACCCGGTGAGGCGCGCGTAGACCAGGCGGGGATTGCGCGCCGCGCACTCGTCCGGGCCGACGCCGAGGCGTTCGGCGACCCCGGGGCGAAAGCCCTCGACGAGCGCGTCGGCTCGTTCGACGAGGTCGAGCACGAGGCCTCGGCCCGCGGGACTCTTCAAGTTCACGGCGACGGAGTCACGCCCGCGCACGAGCTGGTCCCACGACGCGTCGGGCGGCGCGTCGGCGTCGCCGCGCTCGAGGCGCAGCACGTCCGCGCCGAGGTCGGCGAGCACGGTGCACGCGAAGGGCGCGGCGCCCAGCCCCGCGAGCTCGACGACCCTCATCCCCTCGAGCGGCCCGGCCACGGCGTCAGTGTACGGTCGCGCCGCGCGACGCCTGGGCTAGTCCCACCACAGGTCGTGGTTCAGCACGCCACGCGCGATCAGTCCGAGCTGCACCTGGGTCGTTCCCTCAACGATGGTGAGTTGACGCGCGTCGCGGTAGTACTGCTCGGTCGGGTGCTCCTCCATGTAGCCCGCGGCGCCGAGCAGCTGGACCGCGAGCCCCGAGGCTCGCACCGCGAGCTCGGACGCGTAGTACTTGCACATCGACAGCATCGGCACGTACTCCTTGGTGAAGTGGCCCTGGTCCGCCAGCGCCGCCGCGCGGTACGTGAGCAGTCGCGCCGCCTCGATCTCGGTCGCGCACTTGGCGATCTCCCACTGGATCCCCTGAAAGTCCGCGATCGTGTGCCCGAACGCGGGGCGCTCCTTCACGTACTCGGTCGCGTACATCAGCGCCCCCTCGGCGAGCCCCAGCCCGCGCGCGGCGACGATGGGGCGCATCGCGTTGAGCGACTGCATGACGAGCGAGAACCCACCGCCGATGACCTGGTCGGGCGCCACGCGCACGTGGTCGAACACGACCTCGGCGGTGTCGATGCCCTTGACCCCCATCTTCTTGTCCACGCGCGGGCGCGTCACCCCTGGGGCCGTCGCGTCGACGAGGAAGCAGCCAATCTCGGAGTGGCGCCGTGAGGCCGGGTCGCCGGTCTTGGCGAAGACCGTGAGCCAATCGGCCTGCATCCCACCCGAGATCCAGCACTTGGTCCCGGTGATGACCACGCCGCCGTCGACGTCGGGATCGGCCTCGGCGCGCGTGACCATGCCCGCGACGTCTGACCCCGCGCCCGGCTCGGACAGACAGAACGCCGCGCGCGTCTCACCGCGCGCGATCCCCGGCAGGTAGCGCCGCTTCTGCTCCTCGGTGCCCGCGATCATGACCGGCCCGGTGGGCAGACGCGTCAACAAGAGCATCAGGCCGAGGACGTTGGAGTACTTGGTCACCTCTTCGATCGCCAACGCGAGGCCGAGGATGCCCGCGCCCGACCCGCCGTACTCCTCGGGGATGCACAGCCCGAGCAGGTCGGCGCGGCGGAACTCCTCGAAGAGGTCCTCGGGGTACGCGCCGGTGGTGTCGATCTCGCGCGCACGCGGTCGCACTCGGTCGTGCGCGAGGCGGCGCACCGAATCGCGCAGGGCGAGGAGTTCATCGGAGAGGTCGAAGTTCACGCCCCGAAAACTAGTGCCGGGGCTGTGCCAACATGTCGAGTGGCCACGTTCCGGCGCGACGACGCGATCGCTCGACTGGCCACCACCACCTACGAC
>JBOGFU010000130.1:0-2777 GCA_050743545.1 Acidimicrobiales bacterium
CTCGAGGCCTTCATGAAGCCCGTCACCGTCCAGCGCGTCACGCGCGAGGGCCTCGAGCGCTTGGCGCCGACGATCGAGGCGCTCGCCGACTTGGAGGGCATGCCCCACCACCGCGCCACGGCACGCCGATGAGGGCGGTCACCGCGCTCGACGCGTACCGCTGGCCGCCCTCGACCGGGGAGATCGCGCGCGCCCACGGCCTCGACCCGCGCGACGTGTTGCGCTTCGACGGCAACGTCGCACCGGCGCCGCCCGCGAGCGCGCGCCCCGCCGCGCTGGCGCGCGCGCTCGCCGACGTCAACGAGTACGACCGGGGCCGCTACGAAGACCTGCGCCGCGCGATCGCTCGTCGCCACGGCGTCGACCTCGATCAGGTGGCGATTGGCGCGGGAAGCGACGAGTTCATCGTCCTGCTGGCGCGGCTCTTCGCCGAGGGTGGCACCGTCGCGACGGTCCCCGCGGTGTCGTACTCGATGTACCCCTACGCCGCGCTGATGGCCGGCGCCACGATGGTCGACGACCCCGCGAGCGCGGACCTGGTGTTCGTGTGCCGGCCCAACAACCCCACGGGGGAGATGTGCGACGTGCCCGACGTCGCGGGTCGGGTGGTGATCGACGAGGCGTACGCCGACTACGCCGGGGTCGACGCGCTCGAGCACGTTGGCGCGGGCGCCGTGGTCCTGCGGACGTTCTCCAAGGCCTACGGGCTCGCCGGCGCGCGCGTGGGCTACGCCATCGCCGACGCGGAGCTCGTCGCGGCAATCACGTCGCGTCAGGCGCCGCTGTCGGTGTCGTCGCTGTCGGCGGCGCTCGCGCTCGCCGCGCTCGCGTCGCCGCCCGACGTGACGGCCCAGATCGCTCAGCGCGAGCGTCTGACCCGCGACCTGCGCGACGTCGGTCTCGAGCCCCTCGAGTCGTTCGCCAACTTTCTCTTCGTGCCCATGACCAACGCCGCGAGTTACGTCGAGCGGATGCTTCCCTACGGAATCGTGTTGCGCGCCTACGAGGGCGGGCTCCGCGTGAGCGTGCGCGACGAGCTCGACAACGACGCGCTCGTCGCGGCGCTGCGCGCGGAGCTGCTCGGTGAGGAGCTCGGCGCTCCCTACCTGCGCCGCCGCCGGGCGACCGCGGAGACCTCGCTCAACGTGCGCCTGCGCGTGCCCGGCGAGGCCCGGGTCCTCGTCTCGACGGGCGAGGGCTTCTACGACCACATGCTCACCCAACTCGCGTTTCACGCCGGCTTCGACCTTCGCGTCGAGGGCGTGGGGGACCTCGAGACCGGCGAGCACCACACGGTCGAAGACGTCATGCGCACCGTGGGCGCGGCGCTCGACGACGCGTTGGGGGACCGCCGTGGACTCGTGAGGTACGGGGAGGCGCGCGTGCCGATGGACGAGGCGCTCGCGCACGCGGTGGTCGACCTCTCGGGCCGCCCGACCGCGGTCATCGACGTCAACCCCGACCCGGGGATGGCGGCCCACGCCTTCGAGTCGCTCGCCCAGAGCGCGCGCATCACGCTGCACGTCACCGCCCACGGCGCCAACGCCCACCACGTTGCCGAGGGCGCGTTCAAGGCCGTGGGCCGAGCCCTGGCCGTCGCCACCGCGCGCGACGGGTCGCTCGTGCGCTCGACCAAGGGCTCGCTGTGAGCGTCGTCGTCGT
Organism: Acidimicrobiales bacterium; assembly: GCA_050743545.1. Classification (GTDB taxonomy): domain Bacteria; phylum Actinomycetota; class Acidimicrobiia; order Acidimicrobiales; family RAAP-2; genus RAAP-2. Next base: position 1,663 of record JBOGFU010000130.1, read on the forward strand.
CGACTACGGCGCGGGCAACACCCGCTCGGTGCGCGCCGCGCTCAGTGCGATCGGTCGCTCGAGCGTGGTGAGCAGTGACCCCGACTCGGTGCGCGACGCCGACTTCGTCGTGCTGCCGGGGGTCGGCTCGGCCCGCTCGGCAATGAGTCGTCTTGTTGCCTCGGGGGTCGACCAGGCGCTACGCGAGCGACACGCCGAGGGTCGATCGATCCTCGGCGTGTGTTTGGGCCTGCAGCTCGCGATGGAGTCCAGCGAGGAGGACGGCGGCGTGACCGGGCTCGGCCTCGTCGAGGGCTCGGTGCACCGCCTCAAGGGCGACCGCGTGCCGCGGCTGGGGTGGGCGACGGTCGAGCCGTGGGGCGAGACGTTCTACTTCGCGCACTCGTACGCGGTGACGTCGCCCGACGCCGTCGCGACCAGCGAGGGCGTCACCGTGGCCGTCGAGCGTGGGAGCTTCCTCGGCGTCCAGTTCCACCCCGAAAAGAGCGGCGCCGCGGGCCGCCGCTTCCTGGAAAAATGCCTTTCGGCCGCCTGATCCCCTGCCTCGACGTGGCCCACGGCCGGGTCGTCAAGGGGGTCAGCTTCGTTGAGCTGCGCGACGTGGGTGACCCCGTCGAGCTCGCCGCGTTCTACGCGCGCGGCGGGGCCGACGAGCTCGTCCTGCTCGACATCGCGGCGACCCCCGAGGACGCGGTCACGATGGTCTCGGTCGTCGAACGCGTCGCCGACGTCGTCGACATCCCCTTCACCGTCGGCGGTGGCGTGCGCCACGTCGACGACGCGGTGCGCATCATTGAGTCGGGTGCCGACCGGGTGTCGCTCAACTCGGCGGCGCTGGCCGACCCCGCGCTCATCGGGCGGGTCGCCGAGCGCTTCGGGTCCCAAGCGGTGGTCGTGGCGATCGACGCGGGTGATGGGGTGGTGCACACCCACGGGGGTCGCGTCGCCACGACCAGGTCCACCATGTCGTGGGCGGTCGAGGCGGTCGCCCGGGGCGCGGGAGAGATCCTGCTCACGTCGATCGCGCGCGACGGGCGCCGATCGGGCTACGACCTCGCCCTCACCGCGGCGGTCCGCGACGCCGTGGGAGTGCCGGTGATCGCGTCGGGCGGCGC
>JBOGFU010000131.1:0-2139 GCA_050743545.1 Acidimicrobiales bacterium
CACCAGGACGACGCGCTCGCTCACGGCGCGCTGCGGCGCAGCCGCCACGACCCGGCCCAGTGCTGGCCCGGCTCGAGGACCACGATGTCCTTGCCGCTGCGCAGCGCGTCGGGCGGGCAGGTCATCGGCTCGACGGCGACCGCGGTGCGACGCCGCCCGCGCTCGAGGCTGTCGCCGGTGAAGACCTGAACGTAGGGGAAGTTGCGGTCCATCGAGAGCTCGACCTCTCCCCCGGACGAGTCGCGGAGTCGCACGCTCGCCAGGCCGAGGTCGTCGCGCGCGAGCTCGGTGTAGGTGACGTCGAGGTCGTGGCCGTTGACCGACTTGGCCTCGGTGAAGTCGAGGGGCCCGCCGACCACGGGCAGGATCTCCCCGGTGGGCAGTCGTCGGTCGTCGACGGCGACGTAGTTCTTCGCGGGAACCTCGAGGGTCGCGCCCTCGATGGTGGGCGTGGTGACCGCGAGGTAGGGGTGAAACCCCAGGCCGAAGGGGATCGGCACGTCGTCGCGGTTGGTCACGCTGGTCGTCACCGTGAGGCCCAAGGACCCGAGGTGGTACGCCACGGCGACCTCGGACAGGAACGGGTAGCTCGGCGACGGGTGCAGCAGCAACGAGAGCACGCAGCGGTTCTGGTTGACCGCCTCGACGTGGAAGGGCCGCCAGCGCACCACGCCGTGCAACGCAGTCGCGTGCTCGACGTCGTCAACCGTTGGCTCGGCGGCTCGATCCGAGAAGCTCCACCGCCCGTCGCCGATGCGGTTGGGCCAGGGGTAGAGGAGCTGCCCGCGCGCGCCGGTCGGCACCTCCTCACCGGCAAAGCCCTCCACGACCGGGTCGCCGGCCTTGACGTAGGTGCGCAGCGTGGCCCCGACCTCGGTCACGACGGCGCGCTGGTCGCCGTGCGCGATGGCGATCTGCTCACCCGACGGCAGCATCAGCACTCCTCGTCCTCACGGACCCGTAACTTACGACAGTTAACGTACGGGGCATGCAAATCCTGCTCACCAACGACGATGGCGTGGGTGCGCCGGGGCTCGCGGTCATGGCGCGCCACCTGGCCAAGTGGGCCGACGCCGCGGGCCCGGGTGAGGAGCGGGGCGTGCTCGTCGTCGCGCCCCACGTCAACCACTCCGGGATGAGCTCGGCGGTGGGCGACGTCTTTGACCACCCCTCCGTTCGCTACCGACGCCACCGCATCGACGGCGCCGAGGGCCTCGCGACCTACGCGCTCGAGGCGCCCCCGGCGTTGTGTTCGATCCTCGGTTCGCTCGGCAGCTTCGGGGTCTCCCCCGACGTCATCGTCTCAGGGATCAACGCCGGCGCCAACGTCGGGCGAAGCGTGCTGCACTCGGGCACGGTCGGCGCAATCCTCACGGGCGCCCAGCTCGGCCTCTCGGGGCTGGCGGTGTCGGTCCAGTGGGGAGACGTCGTGCACTACGACACCGCGGCGGCCGTCGCGGTCGAGGTGCTCGAGCACCTGATGGTCGCGCCCTCGCGGACCCTGCTCAACCTCAACGTCCCCAATCTCGCGCTCGGCGAGCTGCGCGGAGTGCGCCGCGGCCGGGTCTCGACCGCCGGCGTGGTCAAGTCCGCGGGGCCGATGGCCGGGGGCGAGCCGCTCGGCGAGGAGGGCGAACTGCCGCTGCGCCTGGGCGCGGCCACCCCGGAGCTCGGCGACGTCAGCGACGAGGACGCCGACGACGACGGCGCGCTGCTCGTCGCCGGCTACGCGTCCCTCACCCCGCTGCGCGGTCCCCACGAGGAGACCGACCCCGCGTTGGAGGGCACCATGCGCGCGGCGCTCGACGCGATCTCACAGCACCTGCTCGCGTCGCGCTAGTCGTCGTCGGGGCGCCGCCGACTCTCCTTCACCCGCGCGCGGGATCGCTTGGCGTCGAGGCGTCGCTCCCGGCTCGCGCGCGTGGGCGCGGTCGAGCGACGCGTCGGGCGTTCGGCGATCGCGTCACCCAGGCGCCGGGCGAGCTGGTCGAGCGCGGCCGCGCGGTTCTGGGACTGGGAGCGGTACCGCCCGGCGGTGGCGCGCACCACCGGGCCGAGGCGCGCGACGACGCGCGCCCGCAGCGCGTCGCTCAGCGCCTCGGACTCGTCGACGCGAAAGGTCGCGACGATGCGCGTGAG
>JBOGFU010000132.1:0-2479 GCA_050743545.1 Acidimicrobiales bacterium
CGCCGTAGAAGCGGCGGTAGATGAGCAGCAGGGGCAGGGTGACGAGGTCGGCGAAGACGAAGACCACCACCGCGCCGAAGGCGACGCCGTGAGCCCAGAGCGCCGCGGCGAGGGGGATGTTGCCCACCGAGCAGACGAAGCTCGCCACCGCGACGAGGGGCGCGACGACCACGTTCTCGAGCACGGTCCACGCGCCGTGGCCGCTGACGAAGACGTGGGACCACCACGACGCCTGCACGTGCACCGTGAGGAACCCCGCGACGAGGAACCCCGCGACGAGCTCGCGGCGCAGCATCGTCAGGTCCCCCCACGTGTAGCGCGCGGCGCGCCGGTACGACGCGGGGCTGGCGAGCCGGGTCCGCCACGGCGCCTCGCTCGGCGCGGAGTGGTCCGCGCCGCCCACGCGCTCGCGCAGCGCTCGTTGGGCGCGCTCGGGGAACGCCACCGCCGCGAGCGCGCCGAGGGCGACGACCATGATGACCCCGCCGATGAGCTGGGCCGCGAGGAAGGGCCAGCCCAGGAGCACCGCGAGCACCACGCCGAGCTCGATGACGAGGTTGGTCGACGCGACCATGAAGACCAGCGCGTTGGGCAGCGACGCGCCGCGCGCGAAGAGCGCGCGCGCCATCGCGCTCGCCGCGTAGCTGCACGACGAGGAGATCGTCCCCAGACCCGACGCGCGCGCGATCGACCCGGGCGTGGTGCGCCCGAGGGTGGCGCGCAGCGAGTCGCGCGCGAGCAGCCCCTGGGTCGCGCCCGAAAGCGTGAACCCCAGCACCAAGGGCCAGAAGGTCATCCAGACCATGGCCAGGGACTCCTTGAGCCCGGCCCAGATCCACGAGGAGACCTGGGCCAGGGTCGCGCTCACGCCTAGCGAGTCGTGGGGAAGCCCAGGTCGATCTGGGAGTCCGACGGCTGGGGCCAGCGGGTGGTGACGACCTTGGCGCGGGTGTAGAACGCGAAGCCCTCGGGGCCGTAGATGTGGCTGTGGCCGAAGAGGGAGTTCTTCCACCCGCCGAAGGAGTACGACGAGATGGGCACCGGGATCGGCACGTTGACCCCGATCATTCCCACGCTCACGTCGCGGCTGAACAGGCGCGCGGCGTTGCCGTCGCGCGTGAAGATTGCCACGCCGTTGCCGTAGGGGTTGGCGTTGACCATGGCGAGCGCGTCGTCGTAGGTCGCGACGCGCGCGACCCCCAGCACGGGGCCGAAGATCTCGTCGTCGTAGGCGCGGGTCCCGGGGCGCACGCCGTCGAGCAGGCACGGCCCGACGAAGAATCCGGGTCGGTCCTCCAAGCCCGAGCCGTCGCGCACGACGGCGATCCCGTCGGCGGGCGCGCCGGCCACGTACGACACCACTCGGTCGCGATGCTCGCGCGTGATGAGGGGTCCGAAGTCGCTCGCCGGGTCACTCCCGGGCCCCACGCTGAGTTTGTCGATCCGCGCGGCGATCCGCTCGACCAGGTCGTCGGCGATCGACCCCACCGCGACCACGACCGAAATCGCCATGCACCGCTCGCCGGCCGACCCGAAGCCCGCGTTGATCGCGGCGTCCGCGGCGACGTCGAGGTCGGCGTCGGCCAACACGACCATGTGGTTCTTCGCGCCACCGAGGGCCTGCACGCGCTTGCCCGCGTGGGTCGCGGTCAGGTAGACGTGGCGCGCGACGGGCGTCGAGCCGACGAAGCTCACCGCGTCGATCCCCGGGTGCGAGATCAGGGCGTTGACCGTGTCGGCGTTGCCGTGCACCACGGAGAAGACCCCGTCGGGCAGCCCGGCCTCGGTGAGCAGCTCACCCAGTCGCACCGACACCGACGGGTCCCGCTCGGAGGGCTTGAGCACGACCGCATTGCCGCTGGCCAGCGCGTTGGCGGTCATCCACAGCGGCACCATCGCCGGGAAGTTAAAGGGCGTCACCGCGGCGACGACACCCACGGGCTCGCGCACGGAATGCACGTCGACGCCGTCGGCGACCTGTGACGAGAACTCGCCCTTGAGGTGCTCAATCAGCCCGCACGCGTACTCCACGTTCTCGAGGCCCCGCGAGAGCTCACCCTTGGCGTCGGCGATGGTCTTGCCGTGCTCGGCGGTCAGCGTCGCCGCGAGGTCGTCGCGGTGGCTCGCGAGCAGCTCGCGAAACGCGAAGAGCACGTTGGTGCGCGTCGACAGCGACGACGCGCGCCACGCCTCGGACGCGGTGCGCGCCCCGGCGACGACCTCGTCGAGTAGCGCGCCGTCGGCGATCGGCGCGTGGCCCGTGACCTCACCGGTGGCCGGGTCGTGCACCGGGATCGCCGGCTCGCCCGGGCGCTCGCGGCCGGCGATGAAGTGCGGGATGGTCGTCATGGGACTCGCTTTCTCCCGGTCGAATCTACCGGGTCGCCGGTCTCGACCGTAGGGTGGCGCCGTGGGGAGCCGCGCGACATGACCGACGCGCACGCTCGCGCCGACGGGTCGCTCTACCTGCGCGCGCGCG
>JBOGFU010000133.1:0-5592 GCA_050743545.1 Acidimicrobiales bacterium
ACAACCCGATCCAGATCGCGGACGCGGCGCTCTACCTGTCGAAGGCGCAGCCGAAGCTCGGCATCACCGATCCGTACGAGCTGACGCAGCCGCAGTTCAACGCCGCGGTCGCGCTGCTCAAGCAGCAGCACCCGCTGATCAAGAAGTACTGGGACCTCGCGAGCCAGGAGATCCAGCTGTTCACCAACAACGCGGTGGTGGTGGGCGCGGCGTGGCCGTACCAGACCAACACGTTGAAGGCCGCCAAGGTTGCCGTCGCCGACACGATTCCCTCCGAGGGCGCGACCGGCTGGGCCGACACGTGGCTGCTGGCGAAGAACGCGCCGGACCCGAACTGCGCGTACAAGTGGATGCAGTGGGTCACCACGCCCAAGGTCCAGGCCGAAGAGGCGATCTACTTCGGTGAGACGCCCGCCAACACCTTGGCCTGCGCGATCATGAACAAGCTCCAGGCGGGCGGCTGCGCGGCGTACCACGCCAACGCGCCGGAGTCCTACTTCCAGACGATCAAGTTCTGGAAGACCCCGCTGGCGACCTGTGACAACGGCAAGAACAACTGCGTCGACTTCACCGCGTGGCAACAGGCCTGGACTCGGATCATCGGGTAGCGCCCGCGAGCGCGGGACGCTGGAGCCATCGAGCAGGGGCGGCGCTGTGGCGCCGCCCCTGGCTCCGTGGCGTGCTCATGCTGTCACCGCCGCTGGCGTGGTTCCTCGTCATCTACCTGGCGAGCCTGGTGGCGATGCTGGTCACCGCGTTCTTCTCGACCGACTCGCTGACCGGCAACATCGTCTACCAGTGGACGTGGACCAACTTCGACCAGATCTTCACCCAGTCGGTCTACGGCCAGATCATCCTGCGCACGCTCGTCATGGCGGTCGCGGTGACGCTGACCGACGCGGTGATCGCGCTGCCCTTCGCGTTCTTCTTGGCCAAGGTGGCGACGCGGCGCTGGCGCCAGGCGCTCTTCGCGCTGACGCTGCTACCCCTGTGGGCGAGCTACATCGCCAAGGTCTACGCGTGGATCAACATCCTGTCCAACAAGGGCGTGCTCCCCGGGGTGGAGGGCTGGCTGCACCTGCCCCAGTCGCACCTCGCCTACACCAACGTCGCGATGTGGATCGTGTTCTCGTACCTGTGGCTGCCCTTCATGGTCGTGCCGATCTACGGCGCGTTCGAGCGGGTGCCCGACTCGCTGCTCGAGGCCAGCTCCGACCTGGGCGCCGGGGTCTGGTTCACCTTCCGCTCGGTGCTGTTGCCGATGGTTCTCCCCGGGGTCATCGCGGGGTCGATCTTCACGTTCAGCCTGACCCTGGGTGACTTCATCACCCCGCTGCTCATCGGCGGGTCGAGCTCGAGCTTCATCGGCAACGCGGTCTACGACTCGGCGATCAACGGCGGCAACCTGCCCTTCGCCGCGGCGCTGGCCTTCGTCTCCATCGCCATCATGGCGGCCTACCTCCTCATCGCGCGCGCGGCCGGCGCGTTCGACGCGCTATGAAGCTCTCCAACCTCGCTCGGCGCGCGCTCGCGGGGTTCTCGATCGCCGTCGTGGTCTTCCTCAGCGCGCCGCTGCTCGTCATCATCTACTTCGCCTTCGGCAAGTCGACGATCCAGACCTTCCCGATCCACTCGTGGACGCTGTCGTGGTTCTCGGTCGCCTGGCACGACCCCGCGGTGCGCAGCGCGCTGGTGCTGAGCGTCAAGGCCGGCGCGCTGGCGACGGCGATCGCGCTCGTGCTCGGCACGCTGGTCGCCTTCGGGATCCACCGGTTCCGATTCTTCGGGCGCGACACGGTGTCGCTGCTGTTGGTGCTGCCCATTGCCCTGCCCGGGATCGTCACGGGGCTCGCGCTGCAGTCGGCGTTCAACCTCGTGCACATCCCCTTCTCGCTCTACACGATCGTGGTGGGCCACGCGACGTTCTGCATCGTCGTGGTCTTTAACAACGTGGTCGCTCGCCTGCGCCGCACGTCGCTGTCGCTCATCGAGGCGTCGGGCGACCTCGGCGCGACCCCGCTCCAGACCTTCCGATTGGTCACCGTGCCGATGCTGCGCACCGCGCTGATCGCGGGCGCGCTGCTCGCCTTCGCGCTCAGCTTCGACGAGGTCATCGTGACCACGTTCACCGCGGGCGCCCAGAACACCCTGCCGCTGTGGATCTTCGGCGCGATCCGACTGGGCCAGCAGCTGCCGGAGGTCAACGCCGTGGTGACGGGGGTGCTGGTGCTGACCCTGGCGCCCATCGCCTACGCCGCGCGGATCTCGAGCGGTGAGGGCCTGCGCCGGACCTCGGGCTAGGCGTGGCCCGGCGCCTCCTCGCCTCCACGCTCCTGGGACTGAGCTCGATCGCGCTCCTCTTCGCGGCGTTGGTCGCCGGCCTCGCGCCCCTGCTGCACTCACCCGCCGCGACCGCCGACGCGGTGGTCGCCGTCGCGTCGAGCCCCGCGGTGCGCGACTCGGTCGCGGTCAAAATCGTCGGTGAGGTGCGCCGCGAGCTCACCGGACCGGCCGCGACCGCGGTCGGCACCCACGGCGCGTCGCTCGAGCGCGCCATCGAGTCGGCGATCGACGACCCCACGGTCCAGCGACTCGCGCGAGACGACCTGACCCGCGCGCTCACCGCGGCGAAGTCGCGCGGTGCGTCGACGATCGACCTTCGACCGCTGCTGCGGCGCTTCACCGCGGTGATGCACTCGGTGGACCACGCGATCCCGGCCCACCCCGCGCTGTCGCGCGACGCCGCGGTGCGCGTGCACGGGCTGGGCGCCCTGACGACGGGGTCGGGGGTGTGGGGCGCGGCCCAGCTGGTCCTCACCGCGCTGGGCGCGCTCGGCGTCGTCCTCACGTCGAGGCTCCTGGTGCGCAACGAGTCCGCGCGCCTCAGCGCGGTCGCCGTCGGCTTCGGCGCCCCGGCGGTGCTGGTGCTGGTGACCGGGCTCGGGCTGCCCCGCGTGATCGACCGCGGGGTGGACCGCAACGACCCCGCGTCGGCGACGATCGTGCACGCCGCGGCGGCGCGCGTGGGGTCGTCGTTCACGACCGCGGGGCTCGCGTACCTCGCGCTGGCCGCGGTGGCGACCGGGCTGTGGTGGCTGGGCGGGCACTGGCGCCGTCGGGGCCACGCTCGCGAGGGCGCCTAGCGCCGGAGCGCCACCGCCGACGTGAGGTAGGTCCAGGGCTTGGGCCCCGGCGCGGGACCGGCGCGCTCGATCACGACGCTCAGCCCCGCCGCGGTGAGCATCGCCACCGGCTCGCGGGTGAGCCGGCAGCCGTCGAAGAGCCGTCGCTGAACGGGGTCGAGGCGTCGTTGCCACGTCGCGACGCGCGACGCGGGCGAGAGACCGTGCTCGAGCACGTGGACCTCGCCCGTGGGGCGCACGACCCGCGCCACCTCGGCGAGGACCCGGGCGGGGTCATCGACCGTGCACAGCGTGAAGGTGATCAGCGCGGCGTCGCAACTGGCGTCGCCCAGGTCGAGCGCGTGGCCGTCGAGCCCGACGCGAGTGACGGCGACGCCCGACGCGTCGCGGCGTGCCCGCGAGAGGCGCCAGGCGACGTCCGAGGGCTCGACCGCGAACACCTCGGTGACGTCGACGGAGTAGTGGGGCACGTTGAGCCCGGAGCCGAAGCCGACCTCCAGCACGCGACCGGCGAGCCCGCGACAGACCTCGCCGCGCCGCGCGCGAAGGTCGCGCGATCCGCCGACGCGGTCAATGAGGCGCGGCACGACCTCGCGCGACCAGAGCCCCACCTAGCGCGACAGTCGAGCGATCACGTCGTCGACGACCCCGCTGGTCGTCGCTTCTCCGCCGAGGTCAAAGGTCCGCACGCCCTCGGCGGCGCCCTCGAGCGTGGCTGCGCGCAGACGGGTCGCGGCGTCGTGGTAGGCGGGGTCGCCGAGGTGGATGCCCGCCTGGTCGAGCAGCGCGGCGCCGGCGAGCAGCATGGCCATCGGGTTGGCGACGTCCTTTCCCTGGAGGGTGGGCGCGGTGCCGTGGGGCGCCTCGGCCATGGCGACCACCGGGTGCAGGTCGTCGTCGAGCGCGAGGAGCACCGACTCCGCGCCGGCGATCGAGCCGAACATCGCGAGCACCAGGTCGCTCATGCAGTCGCCGTCGCGGTTGAGCGCCGGGATCACCAACGCGCGCTCGTGGGCGTCGGTCATCAGCCCCGCGTACGTGGCGTCGATGAGCGTCGGGCGGTAGCGCACGGTGGGGTGGCGCAGCGCGGCGGCGTCCATCTCCTCCTTGAGCATCCCCTCGTAGGTCGGCGACACCGTCCACTTGGGACCGCCGAAGACGACCCCGTCGAGCTGCTCGGCCGCGGCGAAGGAGTAGTCGGCGACTCTCCGACAGGTCGCGCGGTCGATTCGCTCGGTGCGCCACGCGACCTCGTCGACGGCGCCGGGTGTCCCGACGCGACCCTCGTCGGCGCCGTAGGCGTCGCCCACCGCCATGCGCACCACCACGATCGGGGCCGTGGCCGAGACCACCGGGCTCACCCCGGGGATCCGCCGACCCGTGCGGACGATGACCGTCCCGCCGATGCCCTCGCGCAGCAGACGGTTGGGCGAGCCGACCCCGCCGCGCTCGGGCGGGGTGATCGTCGCGGCCTTGAGGCCCAGGCCGGCTTCGCGCATCGCCGCCGCGGCGTCGCGCACGACCGCGTTGGCGCTCGCGCGACGGCTCTCGAGCGACAGGTCGAAGTGCACGAGGTCGAGGTCGACGCCCAGCAGCCCCGGGTCGAGCGCGCGCAGGGACTCGGTGAGGAGCTCTTGACCGGTCTCGTCGCCGTCGCAGACGATGACGGTCGCGCTCACCGGGTCATCCTCTCACGCCCCGCGCGCTAGGCCGCGGGGTCCCTGGGCAGTCCGAGCACCCGCTCGGCGATGATGTTGCGCTGGACCGCGGACGTGCCGCCGCCGATGGTGAGCGCCTGGGAGTAGAGCAGGCCGTACGCCCACGACGCACCGTCGGCGCCGCCCTCTCCGCCGGGCCCGCGTCCGGCGATCATCCCCGCGGTCCCCGCGAGGCGGTGCGCGAGGCCCATGACCTCCTGGCCGTGGTCGTCGGCCAGCGCCTTTCGCACGCTGGCCTCGGGGCCGGGCTCGCGGCCGGCGCGCGCGCCGTCGATCAGGCGCAGCCGCAGCAGGCGCAGGACCTCGCCGTGGATGAAGCAGCGCACCAGCTCGTCGCGCTCGACCTCGTCGTGGGCGACCGCCCGGTCGCGCACGAGCGCGACGAGGTCCGCGGCGGTCGCGCCGCGGCCCCAGAGCGCGCCCTCGCCCGAGAGCGAGACGCGCTCGTTGCCCAACGTGACCTTGGCCAGGCGCCAGCCACCGTTGACCTCGCCCACGAGGTAGTCGTCGCTGAGGCGCACCTGGTCGAGGAAGACCTCGTTGAACGCGTGGTCGCCGGTCATGTCGACGATCGGCACGACGCTGACCCCGGGGGCGTCCATCGGCAGCACGAAGTAGGAGATCCCCTGTGGGGGCGCGCCGTCGCGCGACGTGCGCGCGAGAAGGATTCCCCACGACGAGATGTGGGCGTAGCTCGTCCAGACCTTCTGGCCCGTGATGACCCACTCGTC
>JBOGFU010000134.1:0-5320 GCA_050743545.1 Acidimicrobiales bacterium
GAGCAGCGCCGCCCAGATCACGACGAGCGACTGGACCACGCGGTCGTGATAGAGGAGCTCGTCGGGGGCCGCGCCGTCGCCGGCCTGCGCCGAGCGCATGATGAACAGCACCGCGACGACCACCGGCACCACGCTCAGGCGGATCGGCACGATGTAGTGGTGGGCCGAGGAGAGCCCGGTGGGCGACGTGTCGAAGGCCCAGAGGCAGTATCCGGTCACCACCACCGACGCGCACAGGGTGAGCACCGAGTGCAGGAAGTCGCGCGTGTACTCGCTCAGGACCTGGCGGGTGATTCCCGAGCCGACCCGCTCGAGCTCCGAGGAGCGCTTGCCCGCCACGAGGAAGAGCGCGCCGAAGGAGATCACGACCAGGAACCACGTCGACACGAAGATGTGCGACGCCGCGGCGCCGGCGTAGGCGCGCAGGAAGAAACCACTGGCCACGACGACCAGCTCGATGATGACGACGCGCTTGAGCCAGAACGAGTAGGCGAGCGAGCTCACGAGGTAGAGCCCCAGGACCAGGAAGAGGCCCTCGGGCCGCCACAGGGCGAAGGGGACGGCGAAGGCCGCGCCGATCAGCACCACGGCGGCGCCGACCGCGAGGGGGGTGGGCAGCTGGCCGGCCGCGATCGCTCGGTGACGCTTGGTCGGGTGCTCGCGGTCGGCCTCGGCGTCGCGCAGGTCGTTGACCAGGTACAGCCCGGACGAGAGCGCGCAGAAGCAGAGGAACGCCGCCGTCGTGTGGCGCAGCACGTCGGCGTGGCTCAGGGTGCCCGCGGCCGCGGGGGCCACGCCGATGAGGCCGTTCTTCACCCACTGACGTGGCCGCATCGCCGAGGCGAGGGCCCGCAGGGCGCCACGCGATGGTGTCGCCGTCGTCGTCACGACCCTCAACGCTAGCCCCGGGCGTTGGTCCCTCCTCGGGGTGACCGCCCGCAAATCCCCTGACCGCGCGGCCCTATGCTCGACGGACGATGGCGCGTCCCTACCGAGTGGTCGTCGCGAAACCGGGCCTCGACGGACACGACCGAGGCGCCAAGGTCATCGCGCGCGCGCTGCGCGACGCCGGTGTCGAGGTGGTCTACACCGGCCTGCACCAGACCCCCGAGCAGGTCGTCGCGGCGGTGGTCGACGAGGACGCCGACGCTCTGGGGCTCTCGTTGCTGTCCGGCGCCCACCGCGTGCTCGTGCCGCGCATCGTCGAGCTGTTGGCCGCCGCCGGGCGAGGCGACGTGCTCGTCGTCGTGGGCGGGATCGTTCCCGACGCCGACGTCGCCGAGCTCGAGGCCGTGGGGGTCTCGCGCGTGTTCACACCGGGGGCGTCGCTCACGGAGATCGCCGAGTGGCTCGCCGCGACGCTCGACGAGCGGGCGGAGGGCCCGCGCGAGGTCCGTTAGATTGGCGGAAGCCGATCCAGGACCGAGTCGATGGACCTCTTCGAATACCAAGGAAAGCAGTACTTCGCGCGCTACGGCATCGCGATCTCGCCGGGCGGCGTCGCCGACACGGTCGACGAGGCGGTCGCGGTCGCCGAGCGCGTCGGCTACCCCGTGGTGGTCAAGGCCCAGGTCAAGGTGGGGGGCCGCGGCAAGGCCGGTGGGGTCAAGCTCGGCCACGACGCTGACGAGGTTCGCGCCTGCGCCGAGGCGATTTTGGGCCTCGACATCAAGGGTCACGTCGTGCGACGCCTGTGGGTCGAGCGCGCGAGCGACATCTCGCGCGAGTACTACGCGAGCTTCACCTTGGACCGCGCCAACAAGGTCCACCTGGGGATGTTGAGCGCTCAGGGCGGAGTCGAGATCGAGGTCGTCGCCTCCGAGAGCCCCGACGCGATCGCGACCCTGTCCATCGACCCGGTGCGCGGGCTCGACGTCGCGACCGCGCGGCGGTGGGTCGCCGAGGCCGGGCTCGACGAGCAGGCCCGCGAGCAGGCCGCCGACCTCCTGGTTCGCCTCTACGCGTGCTACGTGGAGGGGGACTGCGACCTCGCCGAGGTGAATCCGCTGATCTTGACACCGACGGGCACGGTGCACGCGCTCGACGCCAAGGTCACGTTGGACGAGAACGCGTCGTTTCGCCATCCCGAGTGGGAGGAGTACCGCGCGACCGAGACCGAGGACCCTCGCGAGAAGATGGCCAAGGAGCGCGGGCTCAACTACATCGGCCTCGACGGCACGGTGGGCATCATCGCCAACGGCGCGGGGCTCGCGATGTCGACCCTCGACGTCGTCAACCAGGTCGGCGGCGCCGCGGCCAACTTCCTCGACATTGGCGGGGGCGCGGACGCCAACGTGATGGCCTCGGCGCTCGAGGTGATCAACCTGGACCCCAAGGTCAAGGCAATCCTCGTCAACATCTTCGGCGGGATCACGCGCGTCGACGACGTCGCCAACGGCGTGCTCGAGGCGCTCGCGCGAGTCGACATCACGTCGCCCATCGTGCTGCGACTCGACGGCACCAACGCCGACGCGGGCCGCGCGATCCTGGCCCCCCACCTCAGCGACCGGCTGGTCGCCGAGCCGACGATGCTCGACGCCGCGCGCCGTGCGGTCGCGCTGGCGGGTGCGCGATGAGCATCTTCGTCGACGAGACCACGCGCGTGATCGTCCAGGGCCTCACCGGCTCCCAGGGGCGCTTTCACGGGCTGCGCAACCGCGACTACGGCACCAAGGTCGTGGGCGGGGTGACCCCCGGCAAGGGCGGCCAGGACGTCGACGGCGTGCCCATCTTCGACTCGGTCGCCGAGGCGGTCGCCGCGACGGGCGCGACCGCGTCGTTCATCGCGGTGCCCCCCAAGGCCGCGCCCGCGGCGATCCTGCAGGCCGCCCAGGGCGGCATCACGTTCATCGTGTGCATCACCGAGGGCATCCCGGCTCACGACGAGGCGCTGACCTACAACCGGCTGGTCGAGGAGTTCCCCGGGGTGCGCCTGCTCGGCCCCAACTGCCCGGGGATCATCAGCCCCGGCAAGTGCAACATCGGCATCACCTCGGGCGACATTGCCTTGGCCGGCGGCCCGGTGGGCATCGTGTCGCGGTCGGGGACGCTCACCTACCAGGCGCTCCACGAGCTCAGCCAGCAGGGCGTGGGCCAGACCACGTGCGTGGGCATCGGCGGCGACCCCGTGCCCGGGACCAACTTCATCGACTGCCTCGCCGCGTTCCAGTCCGACCCCGAGACCAAGGCCGTCATGATGATCGGCGAGATCGGCGGCTCCGAGGAGGAGCGCGCCGCGGAGTGGATCGACGCCAACATGGACAAGCCCGTGGTCTCCTACGTCGCCGGCGTGACCGCGCCCCCCGGGCGAAAGATGGGCCACGCGGGCGCGATCATCTCCGGCTCCAAGGGCACCGCCCAGGCGAAGATGGCCGCGCTCTCCGACGCCGGCGTCCACGTCTGCCTCAACCCGACCGAGGCCGGCCAGCGGATGGTCGAGATCGTCAAGGCGCTCTAAGGCGTTGGCCGCGGTTCGCGTCGGCGTCCTGGTCTCGGGCTCGGGGACAATCCTCGAGTCACTCCTGTCGTCGCTCGAGGTCACGGTCGTCGCGTCGGACCGCGCGTGTCGCGGGCTCGAGGTCGCTCGCGCCGCGGGGGTCGAGGCGCTGCTCGTGGACCGCGCCCTCTTCGGTGGCTTCGGCGCGGGCTTTGAGCGTGACGCGTTTAGCGCCGCGATGGCGCGCGAGTTGGTCCAGCGTGACGTGGACCTCGTGGTGATGGCCGGCTTTGGCACCGTGCTCGGCGCGGTATTCCACGACGCGTTCGCCGGGCGAGTCCTCAACACCCATCCGAGCCTGCTGCCGGAGTTCCCGGGCTGGCACGCCGTGGCCGCGGCGCTCGCCGCGCGGGTCACCGAGACGGGGTGCACGGTTCACCTGGCCACGGTCGCGCTCGACGACGGCCCGGTGCTCGCGCGTCGGCGCGTGAGCGTGCGAGTCGACGACGACGAGGCGAGCCTGCACGAGCGGATCAAGCGCGTCGAGCGCGAGCTCTACCCGACGGTCGTCGCTAGGGTGATGGCGGCCCTGGCCGAGGGACGCGAGCCAGTGACGGCCGCCGAGCGAGAAGAGGATTAGGTGCGCGCGCTGCTCAGCGTGTGGGACAAGACGGGCCTGGTCGACCTGGCGCGCGGGCTTCGAGACCTGGACGTCGAGCTCATCGCGTCGGGCGGGACCGCCGCCGCGCTCGACTCCGCGGGAATAGCCCACGTCGACGTCGCCGACGTCACCGGATATCCCGAGATGCTCGGGGGCCGGGTCAAGACCCTGCACCCCGCGGTCCACGCGGGGATCCTGGCCGATCGCGACGACCCCGAACACCTCGCCGCGCTCGCCGCACACGACATCACGCCCGTCGACCTGGTTGTGTCCAACCTCTACCCGTTCACGACGGACCCGTCCATAGAGCTCATCGACATCGGCGGTCCGACCATGGTGCGCGCCGCGGCCAAGAACCACGCCCACGTCGGGGTCCTCACCAGCCCCGACCAGTACGCGGACGTGCTCGACGAGCTTCGCGCGACCGGGTCGCTGAGCGCGGCGACGCGCCACCGCCTCGCGCGCGCGGCGTTCGCCCACACCAGCGCCTACGACACGCAGATCGTGCGTTGGCTCGACGGCGGCGGGGCGCTGGGCGCGGCCCCGGACCGCGTCGACGAGGTGCTGCCCCCGACGCTGCACCTCGCGCTCGAGCGAGTGAACGTCGTGCGCTACGGCGAGAACCCTCACCAGGTTGGCGCGCGCTACCGGGTCGCGGGGTCGACGCCCTGGTGGGACGGCGTCACCCAGCACGCGGGCGCGGCGCTGTCGTACCTCAACCTCTTCGACGCCGACGCGGCGTGGCGCCTCGTCCACGAGCTCGCCCGCGACGGCTCCGGACAGTGCGCGGTCGCCATCATCAAGCACGCCAACGCGTCGGGCGCGGCGCTCGCTCCGACCCTGGGCGAGGCCTTCGACAGCGCGCTGGGCGCCGACCCGCAGAGCGCGTTCGGCGGGGTGGTCGCGATCGGCGGCGAGGTCGACGACGAGCTCGCGGGTCGCGTCGCCGCGGGGCCCCAGGCGGACGTCGTGATCGCGACGGGCTTTAGCGACGCGGCGGTCGCCGCGCTTGTCGCGCGACGCAAGGCGACGCGACTGCTCTCGGCCCCCGCGCCCGAGCCACTGGGTCGTTCCATCCGCACCTTCGGCGACACCGCGCTGGTCCAGGAGGCCGACGAGCTCGCCGCGGCGCCCGAGTCGTGGCGTTGCGTCACCGACGCGCAGCCGACCCCGGGCCAGCTGCTCGACCTCACGGTGGCGTGGCGCGTCTGCGCGCGCACGAC
>JBOGFU010000135.1:0-5234 GCA_050743545.1 Acidimicrobiales bacterium
CATATACACCGCCCTCAACCGCGGCGCGCGCACCGGCCTCGAGATCGACCTCGCGGCCCTGGGGCTCACCTTCAAGCACGGCAAGCCCTACCACCCCCAGACCCAGGGCAAGGTCGAGCGCTACCACCAGACGCTAAAGAAGTGGCTGAGGCGCCAACCCGGGGCACAGTCCATTGACCACCTCCAGGCCCAGATCGACGGCTTCGTTCGCTACTACAACGAGGAGCGCCCCCACACCGCGCGCGAGTGCCCCCCGATGCACGCGTGGCGCGCGCTCGACAAGGCCACGGCCACCCGCGACGGACAGCCGCTGCTCGCCACGACCAAGGTCCGCCACGACCGCATCGACAGGACCGGGTGCGTGACCCTGCGTCACCGCTCGAGGCTTCACCACATTGGCGTCGGTCGCGCCCACGCGGGAAAGCGGGTCCTCCTGCTCGTCGCCAACCTCGACGTTCGAGTCGTCGACGACGAAGGAGAGCTATTGCGCCACCTCACGCTCAACCCCTCGATCGACTACCAACCGAGGGGCAGGGATACGCTCTGAGGGTTCACTCGTCCCAGGAATGACGAGACATCACATGTGTGCGGGCGGCGGGACTCGAACCCACACTCCGAAGAACTGGCACCTAAAACCAGCGCGTCTACCAATTCCGCCACGCCCGCGGACTCTCCACTCTACGCGCGCTCCGAAGGACGAGAGGGTGCGCACGGTAGATTGGACCCATGGGTGACAACGACGTAGCCGACAGTTTCGGCGCCAACAACCTCAGTCAGCGCCTGCTGAGCGAGCGCATTATCTTCCTCGGCACCGAGGTTGACCAGGAGTCGGCGAACCGAATCTGCGCCCAGCTGCTGTTGCTCGAGGCCGAGGACCGCGACAAGGACATCAGCCTCTACATCAACTCCCCGGGGGGAATCATCATCTCGGGGCTGGCGATCTACGACGCGATGCAGTACGTCAACTGCGACATTCGCACGATCTGCGTGGGGATGGCCGCGTCGATGGGTCAGTTCCTGCTCTGCGCGGGGGCCAAGGGCAAGCGCTTCGCGTTGCCGCACTCGAGCATCCTCATGCATCAGCCCTCCATGGGTGGCATGCAGGGACAGGCGTCGGACATCGCGATTCAGGCCGAGCAGATCATCTACCAGAAGAAGCTCCTGGCCGACCGCATCGCGTTCCACACCGGCCAGTCGGTCGAGCAGATTGAGACCGATTCGGACCGCGACCGCTGGTTCACCGCGCAGGAGGCCATGGACTACGGCTTCATCGACGCGGTGATCGACCGCTCGGCAGTTCGCCAAGGGGTCTAGTGGACGGCGCGAGCCCGGCGCGCGTCGGGCGTCGCTCGCTGGAGGACGCCCCGGTTCGGGTCGTCAGCGCCCGCGCCAGCTTGCCGACGCGCCTGCGTAACCTCGCGGCTCGTCGTGAGCTGCTGACCGGGTTCATCGTCTCGGACATCCGGATCAAGTACAAGGGTTCGGCGCTGGGCCTCCTGTGGTCGATGATCTCGCCCGCGTTGACCCTGGTCGTGTACTTCTTGGTCTTCGCGGTGGTGCTGAAAAACGGCATCCCCAACTTCGTCGTCTACCTCTTCTCCGGTCTCGTCGTGTGGAATATGTTTCAGACCGCGATTAGCGGCGCGACGGGGGTCATCGTCGACCGAGCGGGTCTCGTGAAGAAGGTCTCGTTCCCGCGCGAGATCCTGGCGCTGTCCAACGTCGGCGCGGCGGTCATCTACTTCGGCATCCAGCTCGTCGTGCTCGCGCTGTTCCTGGTGGCGTCGAGGCACGCGCCGGCGTGGGGTGACCTGTGGCTGCTGCCGATCGCGTTCGTCGCGCTCTACCTGCTCACCGCGGCACTCGCGATCGTGATGTCCGCGGTCACGGTCTACATGCGCGACATGCGCCACCTCATGGAGGTCGTGCTCCAGCTGTGGTTCTGGCTGACCCCCGTTGTCTACTCCTACGAGCACTCGATCGCCGCGCCCCTCCATCGCCACGGCCTGGCCTGGCTCTACTTCCTCAACCCCATTACCTTCATTGTGCTGACCTTCCAGCGGGTCATCTACGTCCAAACAACGGTCAAGTCGACGACCCAGCCGGGAACCGTGCTCAACCTCCTGCCGACGTGGCCCGTGTCGACCTACCTCGAGATCAACCTCGCGCTCATCGCCATCATGGCCGTGGTCTTTCTCGTGGCCGAGTCGATCTTCGGTCGCCTCGAGGGCAACTTCGAGTCGGAGCTCTAATGACCACGGTCATCGACGTTCGAGGAGTGTCCAAGCTCTTCAAGATCCATCACGAACGCCACCAGTCGCTCAAGGAGCGCCTGCTGCACCCGCGCTCGGGTTCGATCGAGATGTTCAACGCGCTCGACGACATCGAGTTCACGGTCCGCGACGGCGAGACCGTGGGTATATTGGGACACAACGGGTCGGGCAAGTCGACCCTGCTCAAGTGCATCTGCGGCGTGCTCCAACCCACGGCGGGCCAGATCCGCCTTCGCGGCAGCCTGGCCGCCCTCCTCGAGCTCGGCGCGGGATTTCAACACGAGCTCTCGGGCCGCGACAACGTCTACCTCTACGGGTCGATCCTGGGCTTCTCGCGCCGGCGCATCGACGGGATCTTCGACGACATCGTCGCCTTCAGCGAGCTCGACCAGTTCATCGACACCCAGGTGAAGTTCTACTCCAGCGGCATGTACGTGCGACTCGCGTTCGCCGTCGCGGTCAACGTCGACCCCGACATCCTCGTGGTCGACGAGGTCCTCGCGGTGGGCGACGAGAGGTTCCAGGCCAAGTGCCTCGACCGCATCAGCCACTTCCAGAAAGAGGGTCGCTCGATCCTGCTCGTCACTCACAGCGCGGACACGGTGCGCGCGATCTGCGACCGCGCGATCGTGCTCGAGAGCGGTCGGCTCATCGCCGACGGGCCGGTCCAGGAGTCGCTGCGCACCTTTCGCGAGCACCTGCTCGGCGACGCGCCCGACCGCGAGGGCATCGACGCCTCGCCCGGGCTCGCGATCGACGCGGTGACCACGCCGTCGGGCTCCTTTGACGTGAAGAGCGGATCGCCGTTCCACCTCGACGTCGAGCTCACCGCGCAGCGCGCGGTCAGCGGCAATTTCGTGATGGAGGTCTTCACGCGGGGCGGGGTGCTGGTGTCGCGCAGCGACGCCAAGGGCGCGCCAGTGAGCCTGCGACCGGGGCGCAACCGCGTCGGCGTCGACCTGGCCCAGCTGCCCCTGCTCGACGGCGTCTACGACGTCAACGTCGGCGTCCTCGACCCACTGGGCAACACCGTCTACGCGTGGCGCGAGCAGGCCGCGTCGATCCAGGTCATCTACGACGGCCGTGAGGGTGGGATCGTCGAGCTCGTCCCGAGCGTCAGCCAGGACTGAGCGGACCGGCCGCGCCCAGGCGCGGAAAGGCCCGCAGCGCGCCGAGCCGCCCGAGGCGCCCCACGTCAACGGGGTGGTCCGCGCGAGCGAGCAGGCGCCGGTCGCCGCGTGAGTTGCCGTAGGCGTAGAGCTCGCCGACGTCGCCGCGCTGGGCGATCCACTCCACGACGCGGCGCAGCTTCTCCTCGCCCCGGCAGTTGCGTCCGTCGTAGCCCCCCGTGAGTCGGCCCGACGCGTCGACGCCGAGGCGGGTGCCGAGCGCCCCGGACGCCCCGACGAGCTCGGCGATCACCGTGACGTAGGGCTCGGGGGAGGCCGAGACGACGACCACGTCGTCGCCGCGGTCCGCGTGCGCGCGCAGTCGCGCGACCACCGCGGCGCGCGCGTGCGACGCGAAGTGGTCGTGGCCGAAGGCCCGTGACGCCGCCGCGACCTCCGCGGCGTCGCGTCCGGCGAGCAGCACACGAAAGAGGCGCTCCTTGGCGTCGTCGGCGTGGGCCCCGCTGAGCAGCGCGCCCACCCCGAGGGGCACGAGCAAGCGGGTCGCGGCCCGATAGGCGGTCGCGTCGCCGGCCAGGTAGCGCAGCCAGCGAAAGACGCTGCCCCCGTCGGTCAGGGTGCCGTCGAGGTCAAAGGCGGCGACGTCGCGCGGCATCGGGCCAGTTTCGCAGTCGAGGTGAACGGCCCGTGACAATGCCTACAATTCGGAGAGGAATTGACAACATTTCGCGCAGGGTCGCTACCATGGGCGCAGCGGTCGCGCGACGAGTCGTGACCCCGCACAAGGAGAGACCCATCATGGCGATTCGCCTCGGAGACGTAGCCCCCGACTTCACCGCCGACACCACGGAGGGACCAATCTCGTTCCACGAGTGGCTCGGCGACGGGTGGGGGATCCTGTTCTCGCACCCCAAGGACTTCACCCCGGTCTGCACGACCGAGCTCGGCGGCTTCGCGGCTCGCAAGTCGGAGTTCGACGCACGAAACACCAAGATCATCGGCCTGTCGGTCGACGACGTCGACAGCCACGAGAAGTGGAAGGGCGACATCGCCGAGACCCAGGGCACCGCGCTCAACTTTCCCCTGATCGGCGACCCCGACCGCTCGGTGGCCGACCTCTACGACATGATCCACCCCAACGCCAGCGACACCATGACGGTGCGCAGCGTGTTCATCATCGGCCCCGATAAGAAGGTCAAGCTGACCCTCACCTACCCGGCGTCCACGGGGCGCAACATCGACGAGATCGTGCGCGTGCTCGACTCGCTCCAGCTGACGGCGGGCTACCAGGTGGCCACGCCGGTCAATTGGACCGACGGCGACGACGTCATCATCGTCCCCGCGGTGAGCGACGAGGACGCCAAGGCCAAGTTTCCCAAGGGGTGGAAGGCCCTCAAGCCCTACCTGCGGGTCACGCCTCAGCCGAACCGCTAGGTCGCGTCCGACGCCTCCGCGGCGAGCGAGGCCCTCAGTTCGCGCTTGAGGACCTTGCCCTGGGGGTTGCGCGGGAGGGGCTCGGTTCGAAAGAAGAGCCGGGTGGGCACCTCGAAGCGCGCGAGCCGATCGGCGACGTGGCGCGTGATGTCGTCGGCGCTGACCGACTGGCCGGGGCGCAGCACGACCACGCACGCGACCTCCTCGCCGAGCGACGCGTGGGGGAGCCCGACGACCGCGCAGTCGGCGACCGCGGGGTGCTCGAAGATGGCGGCTTCGACGATGACCGAGTAGACGTTCTCACCGCCGCGTATAACGACGTCCTTGGCGCGGTCGACGACGAAGATGAACCCGTCGTCGTCGATGCGCGCGATGTCGCCGGTGTGGAGCCAGCCGC
>JBOGFU010000136.1:0-6263 GCA_050743545.1 Acidimicrobiales bacterium
GCGACGGGGTCGCCGCGTCGCCACCCACGCGCGTCGACGAAATCCTCGCCGTCGCCGTCGACAACGCCGCGCGGTACCGCGCCGGACCCCTAAACGCCCCGGTGACACTGGTGTGGTCGACGGGTGAGCACTACGCGCACCAGCAGATCGAGTCGGCCAAGTGGTACGGGCTCGAGGTTGAGCACCTCGACGAGCGCCTCGTCGAGGGCAGCCACCACGGAATCATGCGCGAGCCTGAGGTCGCGGGCCTGGCCGCGGTGATCGCCGCCGCCGTCGACGACGCTGTGGCGCGCACCTCATGACTGAGCGGGAGCCCGTCGCCAGTGCGTGGGTGATCGACCTCGACTCGCCAGCGGCGTGGGACGGTGAGGGCTTATCAGGCGCCGTGAGCGACGCCGAGCGTGTTCGCGCGGCGCGCTTTCGCCTGCTACGTGACGCCACGCGCTGGCTCCGCGCGCGCGCGGCCCTGCGCCAGATTTTGGCCGCGGCGATCGACGTTGCACCGCTCGACATCGCCTACGCGCTGAGTTCGTCGGGTAAGCCGTCGGTCGAGGGTTCCCATCGAGTGGAGTTCAATCTTGCGCACTCGGGAGCCCGAGCGCTCGTGGCAACGTCGCGGAACGGCGGCGTCGGCGTTGACGTGGAGGTCGTGCGCGCGGGCCTGCGAGAGGCGGCGATCCTAGAAAGGGTCCTCGGTTCTACGGGTCGGACGCGGTGGGACGGCGCCCCAACCGAGCAACGCACCGATGTCTTCTTTCGCGAGTGGGTTCGCTTCGAGGCCGCGGTGAAGTGTCGCGGGACGACGATCGCCGACTCCTTCGACGTGGACGTTGGACTCGGGCTCACCATTGTCGACCTCGACCTCGGCGAGCCCTACGCCGCGGCGGCGGCTCACTTCGGCGACCCCGTCCGATTCGACGTGGCTGCGTGGAATTGGCCGACCAGAACCAGCTGACCAGGTCGAACCGCTCCATGACCCCGTCGATGAGAACGCCCATCGTCGGGCGCTCTGCTTCTTAGCCACCTTCGCGACAACAGGACTTCCGGGATGGCCCTTTGACGGCGGGACACCGCCGCGGGTGAGTTGTGTTCGACTCAGCGGTCGGCGCTAAAGCGCCCGACGATCTCTTCGAGTTGACGCACTACCTCCTCTGGCGCCGGCATCGATTGGATCCGATCGCGAACCGATTCGGCCGCCACCCGGAATGACGAGTTGGTGAGCAGCTCGTGCAGGGCTGACGCGACGGCCGTGGTCGAAACGTGTTCTGGCTCGAGCACCAAGCCGGAACCGGAGTCGCGAAGCGCCTCGGCATTTAGGAACTGGTCGCCCCCCATCGGTAACCCGAGCGCCGGAAGTCCCGCGGCGAGGGATCCCAGCATGGACCCGCTTCCGCAGTGGTGAAGAACCGCGTTGACGTGCGGCAAGATCGACTCCTGGGCCACGAAGTCAACTATCCGAACATGATCGCTCGGTGGTCCGAGCGCCTCGGGGTCGCCCGTTCGGCCGGTCGAAACGATCGCGTCGACGCCCACCATGTCGAACGCATCGATCACCATTCGATAGGCGTCAATCGGGAACACCACCGTGCCGAGCGTTACGTACACCAGCGGGCGGGTGCGTAATCGACTCAGCCATTCGCACGCGTGGCCGAGGGCTGGCTCCGACGTATCCGTTCGCATCAAGAGCCGTGTCGTGAGTTGCTCGGTGTACGGATCTCGCAGTCCCTCGGGCCAGGTCTCGATGTACGCCTGACCAGCGAACGCGTCCACACACGGTTGGGGTCCGCCGAGGCCACGCCACAGCGCGTCGAGGTACTTGGCCATCTCAGCAAACTGCGGTGGCGGCCGGTCCGCCCCGCCACGCATGGGTCGTGTCCATCCTCGGCCCGCGGCGTGGCGCACCACGGGAATCCCGCGCAGTCCACCCGCCAGAGCCGCACCAAAGTCCGCCGGGTCAAAGACGATGAGATCTGGCCGTTCCTCAAGCAGGATTGGTGCGAGCGACTGCGCGACAGCGGCGGGCAGCACGTCCCCATAGAGAGCCGAGCCGAAGCGCCACTGTTCTGCGGTGGGAAGTGATGCGAGCTCCGGGTACCGGCGCCGGGTCTCTGCCTCCGCCCACGCAATGGACGGTCCAACCCTTCGGGTGGAGAATCCGCGAGCGGTCACCTCGTCCAACATGGGCGCGTCCGTCGCAAAGACAACCGTGTGGCCCGAGGCGACCAGAGCCCTCGCCAGAGGAAAGAGTGGAAAGGTGTGACCGTACGAAGGTCGGCTCGACAGCAAGACGCGCACGAGAACCTCCTCCCGCCGCACCCGGCCCGTGAGCGGTCCCGAGAATACTTCGGCACGATGTGGTGGGACCTGCGAACTGTCACGGCGCCGGTGCCTACAGCCGCCCAGCACCGACGCGGAGCCGGGACTCGCGTCACGGCGGCCCGGTCAGAACAGGCTGATCAGGTCCACGCGCTCCATGACCTCGTCCGTCAGCAGCGGCACCACGTCGAGCGCGCCCATGTTCTCGATCACCTGATCGGGCGAGGACGCGCCGGTGATCACCGTCGAGACGTGAGGGTTCTTCACGCACCACGCGAGGGAGAACTGCGCGAGCGACACGCCGAGCTCGTCGGCGACGACCTTGAGCGAGGCGACCTTCTGATTCCGCGCCTCGTCGGTGAGGATCTGGCGCAGCCATTCGTAGCCCGGCAGCGTCGCGCGCGACCCGTCGGGCACGCCGTTGAGGTACTTGCCCGTGAGCAGCCCCGACGCGAGCGGCGACCAGATTGTCGTGCCGAGACCGATGTCCTCGTAGAGGCGCGCGTACTCCTTCTCCACGCGGCGCCGGTGCAGGATGTTGTACTCGGGCTGCTCCATGAGGGGCTTGTGGAGGTGGTGGCGCTCGGCGATGTCGTAGGCCGCGCGAATCTCGTCGGCGGTCCACTCCGACGTTCCCCAGTAGAGCGCCTGACCCGACGACACCATGTCACTCATCGCCCACACGGTCTCTTCGATCGGCGTGTTGGGGTCGGCCCGGTGGCAGTAGACGAGGTCAACGAAGTCGAGGTCGAGTCGCTCGAGCGAGCCCTCCAACGCCTGCGAGAGGTACTTGCGATTGAGCGTGTTTCGCATGTTGACCTGGTCGTGCAGCCCCCAGAAGAGCTTGGTCGACACGATGTACTCGTGGCGCTTCCAGCCGAGGTCGCGGATCGCGCCCCCCATCACGCGCTCGGACTCGCCGCCGGCGTAGGCCTCGGCGTTGTCGAAGAAGTTGACCCCGGCGTCCTTCGCCGCGGACAGGCACGCCGCGGCTTGCGCCGCGGTCTCGATCTGGTCCTGGTTGCCGAACGTGACCCAGCTGCCAAAGGAGAGCACGCTCACCTTGAGCCCGGAGCGTCCCAGTCGTCGGTATTCCATTTCGGCCATGGGGCTCCTTGGGTGGGCCTACGAGGAGGCGGGGTTGTGCGGGACGTCGGGCCACTCGTCAAAGGACGCCGGCGCGTCGTCGCGGGGGCCCGTCAGCCTCTTGGCGATGGCGGACACCGCGGCGACGACCGCGAGCACGATGACGAGCTTGACGAGAGCCTTGGCGACACCCACGCGTGAGAGGCTAGCGGTCGCCCTGGACCGCTTGGCCAGGTAGCGGTAGGCTGAGCGCGTGAGGACTACCCCGAACGCCGAGCTACTGCTGATGTAGGACGGGCCCGCGCCCGTCCCTCGCCCCCGCCCTGCCGCGGGGGTTTTTTGTTTCTCGCGTTCGGGTGGATGGAAGGAGAGTCATGGCGCGGTTCCCCCAGCGGCCGAGCCCGATGGCGTTTGAGCGCTACCGCGCCACGGTGCCGGTCGACCTGGCCGACCGCACCTGGCCCAACCGTCGCCTCGTCGCCGCGCCGCGCTGGTGCAGCGTGGACCTGCGCGACGGCAACCAGGCGCTCATCGATCCCATGGACGCCGAGCGCAAATCCGTCATGTTCGACCAGCTCGTGGCCATGGGGTTCAAGGAGATCGAGGTCGGATTCCCGTCGGCGAGCCAGCCCGACTTTGACTTCGTGCGCCAGCTCATCGACGAGGACCGGGTCCCCGAGGACGTGACGATCCAGGTCCTCACTCAGTGCCGGGACGACCTCATCCGTCGCACCTACGAGTCGCTCGCCGGCGCGCGGCGCGCGATCGTCCACTTCTACAACTCCACGTCGACCCTGCAGCGCCGAGTCGTCTTCGGGCTCAAGCGCGACGGGATCACGAAGATTGCCACCGACGCCGCCGCGCTGTGCCGGTCGCTCGAGGCCACGTCGCCGTCGACCGACTTCTACTACGAGTACTCGCCCGAGAGCTTCACCGGTACCGAGCTCGAGTACGCGCTCGAGGTCTGCGAGGCGGTGCTCGAGGTCATCGACCCGACCCCCGAACGACCCCTCATCCTCAACCTGCCCGCCACGGTCGAGATGTACTCGCCCAACCTCTACGCCGACGCGATCGAGTGGTTCGGGCGCACCGTGTCGCGCCGCGACTCCGTGGTGGTGTCGCTGCACCCCCACAACGACCGGGGCACCGCGGTCGCGGCCGCGGAGCTGGGCGTGCTGGCCGGCGCCGACCGGGTCGAAGGGACCCTCTTCGGCAACGGCGAGCGAACCGGCAACGTCGACGTCGTGACCCTGGCGCTCAACCTCTTCAGCCAGGGGGTCGACCCCGAGCTCGACCTGCGCGACATCGACAAGGTGCGTCACGTCGCGGAGTTCGCCAACCGCCTTCCCATCCACCCGCGCCACCCTTACGTCGGCGAGCTCATCTACACCGCGTTCTCCGGGTCCCACCAGGACGCGATCAAGAAGGGGATGGCCGCGATCGGCGACGACTACGACGTTTGGGCCGTGCCCTACCTGCCGATCGACCCCAAGCACACCGGCCGGACCTATGAGGCGATCATCCGGGTCAACTCCCAGTCGGGCAAGGGCGGCGTCGCCTACGTGCTCAACGCCGAGCACGGGCTGGACCTGCCGCGCTCCATGCAGGTCGAGTTCTCGCGCCGGGTCCAGGAGCTGACTGAGGCGTCGGGAACGGAGATCTCGCCCGCCGAGCTGTGGGAGGTGTTCACCACCACCTACCAGCCCGACAACCCCGCGATCCAGCTGCTCTCGAGCGAGGTCGCCGCCGACCAGAACCAGACCCGCATCGTCGCCCAGCTGCTCGTCGACGGCCAGCACGCGACCGTCAAGGGCGACGGCAACGGCCCGATCGAGGCCCTGATGAACGCGCTGCGCGACGAGCTCGGCGTGCTGTTCACCGTGCGCGACTACCACGAGCACGCGCTGACCTCGGGCGCGTCGGCGTCGGCGGTCGCCTACGTCGAGGCCGAGGGCGACGATGGGTCGACGTGGTGGGGGGTCGGGATGAGCTCGTCGATCCTCGACGCGTCACTCGAGGCGGTGGTCTCGGCGGCCAATCGCCGACGTTAAGTTTTTTCATACTTAGGCTGGTGGGGTGGTGTCGGCCCTCCTCTTCTCAAGCCTGGGCTGGCTCGCCGTCGCCGCGGGGTTCGTGGGAGCCCTCGCGCAGTGGCGCCGCGTCTCACGCGAGGGGGTCGCGGGGGTCTCGCTCGCGACCTGGACGCTGTTTTCGCTCATGGGGCTGTTCTGGATTTGCTACGGCGTGTCCGCGCACTCACCCGAGGTCGTGCTGGGCAGCGTGAGCCTGCTGCCCCTGCAGGTGGCGATCGTCGTGCGACTGCGTCCGTGGGACCTGGGGGTCCTCGCCCGCTCGCTGGCCTTCGTCGCGGCGTGCTGCGTCGTGCCGACGTTTCTCTTCGGCTGGGTGGGCGGCGTCATCGGCGTCGGCGTCGCCATGACCGCCAATCGGGTACCCCAGTTCGTGGAGCTCGTGCGCGAGGACGACGCCAGCGGCGTCTCCGCGGCGTCGTGGTTCCTCGGGGTCGTGGGCGCGGGGCTGTGGGTCCTCTACTACTCGGGCGCGCGCCTCTGGGCGGCGCTCGCGTCGACCGCCGCGGCGGGGCTCGCCAACCTCTCCATCGCGCTGCTCGCGACGTGGCGACACCGCCGCTCGCGCCAGCGCCTCGTCGCCGACGAGGTCTTCGCCGCCTAGGTCCGCACGACCACGTTGATCGGCTCGTCGCCGGCGAGAAGGAGCGCGGCCTGCTTCTTGATCAGGCGAATCGCCCTCGGCCACGCCGCGGTGGTCGCTCCTCCAACGTGGGGTGAGATCAGCACGTTGGGCATCGACCACAGCGGGTGGTCGGCGGGTAGGGGCTC
>JBOGFU010000137.1:0-6796 GCA_050743545.1 Acidimicrobiales bacterium
TCGCTGACCCCGTCAATCGTGATCAAGTGGCGGGTCACGCGACGACCTCGGTCGTGGGGATGGATCCGGCGAGGGCCTCGCGCAGCGCGTGGCGCCCCGTTCCGCCGGCGAGGGTGACCCTCGAGGCACCGCCCGCGATCGCGTCGAGCGCCGCCCGCAGTTTGGGGCGCATTCCGTCGCGGGCCGCACCCGACGCCACCAACGCGCGCGCCTCGCCACTCTCCAGCCGGCTCAGCGCGCTGGCGGGGTCATCGGCGTCGGCCCGGACTCGCTCCACGTCCGAGAGCAACACGACCCGCGCGGCCCCGAGCGTGCCAGCCAGCGCCCCCGCGACGGTGTCGGCGTTCACGTTCAACAGCCCGCCGTCGGCGTCGAGGGCCACGGGGCTGACGACCGGGGTCACCCCTCCCGCCCACAGGAGCTCGATCAGCGCCGGGTTGACGTCCGGCGTCGCGCCGACCCGGCCCCAGGGCGCGCCCAGTGACGTTGCCGTCAACGTCGCGCCGTCGGCCCCCGAGACCCCCGCGCCCAGCACCCCCGCGCGCCCGAACGCCGCGACGACAGCCAGGTTGACCCACGACAGCGCGATCGCGACCACCTCCATGGTCGCGTCGTCAGTAATGCGCAGGCCGTCGTGGAATCGGTCGACGAGCCCGCGCTCCGCGAGCAGCGCCGAGATCTGGGGGCCGCCGCCGTGTACGCACGCCACGTCGTCACCACGGCCGCGAAGCTCCGCGACGTCGGTCGCCAGGTCGGCGAGCACCGCGGACCCCGCGTCGAGGCGGTCGAGCGCGTGACCGCCAATCTTGACCACGACCCGACTCATGGGGTCACTCCGGTCGCGGGAAGGCCAGCGCCTTCGGCGCGCCCGGTGGCGACGTTCCAGGCCTGGATTGCCTGTCCGGCCGCGCCCTTGATCAGGTTGTCCAGCGAACTCATCGCGATCAGCCAGCCGGTGCGCTCGTCGACCCGGGCGCTGACGAAGCAGAGGTTCGAGCCCACTGGGTCCTTCAGCGTCGGCGGCTCGTCGACCACCACGACGAAGGGATCGTTGACGTAGGCGTCGCGCAGCAGCGACAGGGCGTCGGCGCTCGACAGACCGGTCGCCGCCACGCGCGCGTACGCGGTCACGAGCATTCCCCGGCTCGCGGGCACCAGGTGGGGCGTGAAGAGAACCTCCGCGCCGATCTCCTGCTCCATCTCGGGGGTGTGTCGGTGGGTCGCCAGACCGTACGCCTCGGCGTTCGCCGCGAGCCGTGAGTAGTGGAGCCGGTCGCTCAGCGCACGCCCGGCCCCCGACGCCCCGCTCAACGCGTTGACCACGATCCCCGAGCGCTCGACCACTCCCTGGTCGACGAATGGCCCGAGTGCCAAGGCCGCGGCCGTCGGATAGCAGCCCGGCGCCGCGATGAGTTCCGCCCCGACGAGCTCGGCGCGGTGTCGCTCCACCAGCCCGTAGACCGCGGAGGGAATAAGGTCGCGCGCCGAGTGCTCGTCGCCGTACCACGTCTGGTAGGTGTCCGCGTCCCGGAGTCGAAAGTCGGCGCCAAGGTCGACGACGCTGACCCCGCGCCCGCGCAGCGTCGGCACGAGGGCCTGGCTCGCCCCGTGGGGCAGCGCGAGAAACGCCACGTCGAGGTCGGCGTCGAGCGCGGCGTCGGTCGAGTCGAGCACCAGGGTGGGGTACGCAGCCGCGAGCGCGGGCACGTGGGCCGCGACCGCGACCCCCGCCTTCGACTCGCCGGTCGCGACGACGACGTCGAGGTCGGGGTGCGACGCGGCGAGGCGCAGGACCTCGGCCCCGGCGTAGCCCGACGCTCCGATGACCCCGACTCGCATCCTGTCATTTTATGCACAGACTTTGCTTTTTATGCAACTCGGGCTCGTCGCCGCTAGGCTGGCCCCGTGTCGCGGCGCGGATGGCTCCTGTTCGTGGCCATGTCGGTCATATGGGGACTGCCCTACCTGCTCATCCGCGTGGCGGTCCGCCAGCTCGACCCCGGGGTCTTGGTCTTCGGGCGCACCCTGCCCGCGGCGCTCATGCTCGCGCCGGTGGTCGTCGCGCGTCGCCAGCTGCGCAGCGTGCTCGACAACTTCGGGTGGATCGTGGTCTTCGCGGTGGTCGAGTTCGGGGTCCCGTGGTACCTCATGTCAACCTCCGAGCGCCACATCGATAGCTCTCTCACGAGCCTCATCATCTGCGCGGTCCCCCTTTTCGCCGTCGTCCTCCAACGGTTCCGTCGAACCGAGGAGCGCGTGACCGGACGACGACTCGCGGGCCTCGGCGTGGGAGCGGCCGGCGTCGCGTTGCTCGTTGGCCTGGGCGTGCACGGCGGGTCGGTGACGTGGATTGGGTTGATGCTCATCGTCTGCCTCGGATACGCCATCGGACCGCGAATCCTCGCGACGCGCCTGTCGCACGTCCCGGGGGTCGCCGTGGTCATGGGGGCAACGTTTGTCGTGGGGATTTTGTGGCTGCCCTGGGCGGCGCTGCACTGGCCGGCCAAGGTGGGCGCCGAGACCTGGGCGTCGGTCGCGACGCTGTCGGTCGTGTGCACGGCCGGGGCCTTCCTCACGTTCTTTGAACTCGTCAAGGAGGTCGGCGCGACCCGCAGCGTGGTCGTCACCTACCTCAACACCGCCATCGCCGTCGTGTTGGGCGTCGTCTTCCTGCGCGAGCCGGTGACCGCGGCCATCCTCGCCGGCTTCCCCCTCGTGTTGGTTGGCAGCGTGCTCGCGACGACCCCGGGCGCACGCCCGATCTCAGTGACCTTCGACCCGGCCTGAGACGCGAACCTCGTCGCCCACGCACAGCCACAGCGAACCACCGTCGTGGGCGAGCACGACGTCGTCGTCGATCTCAATCGCCCCGTGGTAGGTCACGTCCGCCGCGGCCACGACCGCGGGCGCGACCTCGGCCACCGCCTGCCAGGCGACCGCGTTGTTGACGTGACCGACGACGTCGATGTCGCTGCGCCGCAGTGGCCACGCGCGGCGACGCGCGCCCGGCGGCACCGACGCGGCCTCGATGCGCCCGCTCACTCGGCGTCCGCGCGACGCCTCCCCGTACACGTCGGCGAACTGCGCGCGTACCCGACGCGGCCGCCCGTCTGGGCCGATGGGCACCCACAGCGACGTGGCCCTCGCCACGACTCTCCCGCCGAGCTCGAGATCGGTGCGCCGTTCGGCCCACGCGGCCCCCGTACCCGCGCACCAGGTCACGAGTCGAACGTGGTCGCCCAACATCGGCCACGGACCGGGCGCGTCGATGGACGCTCGGCGCACCACCCACACGTCGTCCCCCTCGACGCTCGCGTCGTCCCAGTCGTCGTTGGCCACGTCCTGGAGGTAGCGCGCGAAGCCGTCAACTCGGAGCCGGCCCGCGGCGTCCGCGTCACCCAGGCCCACGCGCCGCGTCGCGGCGAATGTTCGGCCGACGGACGGCCGGTCGACGAACTCGCGCACCGCTAGCGCAACGCCGCGCCGACCGCGGCGCCCGCGTCGATCAAGCGCCGTCGCTGCTCGGCGACAACCGACTCGCCCAGGGTCTCGTCGGGTGACGAGAGCCGAACGCGGTAGGCCACGCTGCGCGTGGCGTCGGCGAGCCCCGCACCGCGGTAGACGTCGAAGAGGGCCACGTCTTCGACGAGGTCACTCGCGTCGCGCAACGCCTGGGCCAGGTCGTCGGCGTGCAGGGCGTCGGGCGCGACGAAGGCGAGGTCGATGATCGCGCTCGGATAACGGCTCGGCACGACCACGACGTCCGCGACGCGAGTCGCTCGCGCGGGGTCACCGATCGCGTCGACGCTCAACTCGAGCAACCCGGCGCGTCGACCAGTCGCGGCCGGGGCCAGGCGCTCGACGAGGCCGGGGTCGACCTCGCCGACCCGTCCCAGCAGCGCCCCCGACGCGCGGTCGACGAGGTCCGCGACCCTCGTGGGGTGCCACAACGCGGGTGCGCTCGCGTTGGTCCGCGCGACCACTCCGCTCAGACCGAGGCGCTCTCGCAGCGCGGACCACAGGGCCACCGCGGTCGCGGCGTCGTCGTCGGGTCGCCCCAACACCACCGTGACGAATTCGTCCTCGCGAGGCAGTTCGAGCTGCACCGTCCCCCCGGCGCCGCCGCGAGTCGCCCGCGAGCCGCCCTCGCTCGGGTGGGCAAAGACCACGCCCAGCTCGCAGAGCACCACGTCGCCCGTGCCCCGGTCCAGGTTGCGGCCCCACGCCCGCACCAGGCCGGTGATCATCGTGGGGCGCAGCACCGACTCATCCGCGGTGAGCGGGTTCGCCACGCGCACGCGTTCACGCTCGGCGCCGGCGAGGTCGAACTCGTCGTCGCTGATGAGGGTCGGTGTCCACGCCTCGAACCCGCCCAGGTCGACCAGCGCGTCACGCATCCGGCGGCGATGCAGGAGCCGGTCACTCACCGCTCCCGGCTCGGGCCAGGTCGGCGTGTGTCGGGGCAGCCGGCGATAGCCGTGCAGGCGAGCGATCTCCTCGATCACGTCGGCTCGTCCGGCGAGCCCCCCGCGTACGTCGGGCCGCGAGCCCGGCGCGGTGACCCGCGTGACGTCCCCCTCGCGGTCCAGGGTGAATCCGAGGCCCCGCAAGTGCGACTCGTACTCGTCGCGATCAAGCTCGGTACCGAGCGCGCGGGCGACGTCGGCCGAACTGAGCTCCACGGTCGACGGCACCGGCAGCGTGCCTCGTAGGTCGAGCGGGTTCGCCAACCAGCGAGTCGTCGGCGAACTCTCGCGCAGGACCGACACCATGCGCCCGACCGCGCGCAGCGCGAGGTCGGGGTCGACGCCACGCTCGAAGCGGGCCGACGCCTCCGTGCGCAGCCCGTGGCGCTTCGACGTTCGGGCGATACCCATGGCGTCGAAGAAGGCGGCCTCCACCAACACCTCGGTCGTCGACGTGGTGATCTCACTGGACTCACCGCCCATCACGCCCGCGAGACCGATCACCTTGTCGTCGCCGTCGACGATGACGCAGTCCTCCCCCGTGTCACCGAGGCCGCGCCCCGCGGTGGCGAGGCTCCTCGCGACCCCGTCGAGGGTCACAACCGTCTCGCCCGGGACCGCGCGGCGAGCCCCAATTGTCCGGCCGGCCACGCGAGCCGCGTCGTAGGGGTGGGTTGGCTGTCCGAGTTCGAGCATGACGAGGTTGGAGGCGTCCACCACGTTGTTGATCGGTCGCATACCGGCGTAGGTGAGGCGGCGCGCGACCCACGCCGGTGACGCTCCGACCACGACGTCGCTCAGCACGGACACGGTGAGGCGTCCGCACAGGTCGGGGGCGTCGAGGCGCGCGCCGGCCCGTGAACTCGTGGCCTCACCGGGGTCGGGGGCAGCGCTCACCGGCTCGTGCGCGGGTCGACTGAGACGGGTCGACAGGTCCCGCGCGACACCCTCGACCGACCACGCGTTGGGTCGGTTTCCCTCGACGGTCACGTCGAACACGACGTCGGGCGCGAGGCCGAGCGCGTCGACGAGCCGACGTCCGACCTGGGGCGCGAGCGCGGTGTCGAGGATGAGGAGCCCCTGATGATCGTCGGCCAGTCGCAGCTCCCGCGCCGAGCAGAGCATCCCGTTGCTGGTCACGCCGCGCATCTGGCGGCGCGCGATGACGACGCCGCCGGGCAGCGACGAGCCCGCCGGGACGAAGGGAACCAGGTCGCCCACGTCGAAGTTCCACGCGCCGCACACGACCTCGACCACTCCGTCGCCCGCGTCCACGCCGACGAGGCGAATCTTGTCGGCGCCATTGATCGGCGCAATCGACACGACTCGGCTCACCAACACGTCATCGAGGCCCTCTCCGACTCGCTCAACGCCGTCGACTACGAGCCCCAAGTCGTCGAACGTCTCGCGTAGGTCCTCGGGGGCCTCGTCGAGGTCGACGAAGTCACGCAGCCAACTGAGCACGACCTTCATGAGAACTGCCTGAGGAAGCGAGTGTCGTTCTCGATGAGCGCTCGCATGTCGGAGATCTCATGTCGCATCTGTGCGCATCGGTCGATGCCGAATCCGAAGGCGAACCCGCTCCACTCGCTCGGGTCGATCCCCACCGCCTCAAACACCGCGGGGTCGAGCATCCCACAGCCCCCGAGCTCGACCCACCCGGTCTGCGAGCACGTGCGACAGCCCACGCCACGACAGATCGTGCACGTGATTTCGAACTCCGCCGACGGTTCGGTGAAGGGGAAGTATCCGGGTCGAAGCCGCGACGAGATGTCGGGCCCGAAGTAGGCGCGAGTGAAGGTCTCGATGACCCCCGCGAGGTCGGCGAAGGTGATCGAGTGGTCAACCACGAGCCCCTCGATCTGGTGGAACGCGACGAGGTGACGCGCGTCGGGGGTGTCGCGCCGGTAGCAGCGGCCCGGCATGACCGAGTGAATGGGGAGCGACCCGTGCGCGACGGCGTCCTCCATCAGGTGGACCTGGGTGGGCGAGGTGTGCGTGCGCAGCACGACGGTCTCGGGCTCACCCAAGTCGACGTAGAAGGTGTCCCACAGCCCGCGCGCTGGATGCGCCGGCGGGATATTGAGGGCTTCGAAGTTGTACCAGTCCGACTCGACCTCGGGACCCTCGGCGACGGTGAACCCCATGGCCACGAACACGTCCTCCAGCGCACGCTGGGTCGACGCCACCAGCCCGGGGTGGCCGGCGCCGAGCGGGACTCGCACCGACGACACGACGACGTCGCCGAGGTCGAGCCGATCGCTCTCGAGGCGCGCGAGGCGCTCGACGTTGCCGAGGTCGCGCCGCCGGGTCTCGAGCGCGCGCTCGAC
>JBOGFU010000138.1:0-9264 GCA_050743545.1 Acidimicrobiales bacterium
GTGCTCGCCGACACCGCGGGTCGACGGGCCAACTCGACCAACCTCCTCGACGAGCTCGCCAAGGTCCGTCGCGTCGCCGACCGCGAGCCCGGACAGGTCGTCGAGACGTTGATGGTGCTCGACGCGACGACCGGTCAGAACGCGCTCAGCCAGGCGCGCGAGTTCCTCGCCGCGGCGCAGGTCACGGGGCTCGTGCTCACCAAGCTCGACGGCACGGCCCGCGGGGGCATCGTCGTGGCGATCGAGCGCGAGCTGGCGATCCCGGTGAAGCTGGTGGGCGTCGGCGAGGGAGTGGGCGACCTCATCGACTTCGACCCGGAGGCGTTCGTCGACTCACTGCTGGGGGCCTGACGGTAGCGTGCGTCCACCATGTTTGACGCCCTAACCGACCGCCTCGAGCGCCTCGGCACGTCGCTGCGCGGCCGGGGCCGCCTCAGCGACGCCGACCTCGACGACGCGTTGGCCGAGGTCCGCGCGGCGCTGCTGGAGGCCGACGTCGAGCTCACCGTCGTGCGCGCGTTTCTCGACGCGGTGCGCGCCCGCCTCGAGGGGGTTGAGCTCAGCCAGAGCCTCTCGCCGGGCCAGCAGGTCATCAAGGCGGTCCACGACCAGCTCGTCGACGTCTTGGGCGGCGAGACGCTGCGCGTCACCTACGCGCCACGCCCGCCGACGGTCGTCCTGCTCGCGGGCCTCCAGGGTGCGGGAAAGACGACCGCCGCGGCCAAGCTCGCGCGCTGGTTCAAGCAGCAGGGGCGCCACCCGCTCCTCGTGGCCGCGGACCTGCAACGCCCCGCGGCGGTCGAGCAGCTGCGGGTGCTGGGTGCCCAGGCCGGCGTCGACGTCATCTCGGGCGCCGGCGACCCGGTCGCGGTCGCGCAGCGTGGCGTCGCCGAGGCCCAGCGCGTGGGTCGCGACGTTGTCATCATCGACACCGCCGGGCGCCTCGCCATCGACGAGACCCTCATGGACGAGGTCCGCGCGGTGTCGGCCGCGACGTCGCCGCACTACACGTTCCTCGTCATCGACGCCGTGACGGGCCAGGACGCGGTGCACACCGCACGGCGCTTTCACGACGCGTTGTCGCTGACCGGGATGATCGTGACCAAGCTCGACTACGACGCGCGCGGTGGCGCGGTGCTCTCCGCGCGCGGGGTCGTGGGCCGACCGGTGGTCTTCGCGTCGAACGGTGAGCGCCTCGAGGACTTCGACCTCTTTCACCCCGACCGCATGGCCTCCCAGATCCTGGGGATGGGCGACGCGCTCACCCTGATCGAGCAGGCCGAGCGCACCATGGACGTCGACGTCATGACCGAGTCGGCGGGACGCCTGGTGAGCGGGTCGTTCACGTTCGACGACTTCGTCGCGCAGCTGCGCCAGGTGCGAAAGATGGGCTCGCTCGGCGGGCTCATGCGTCTCATGCCGGGGGTGACCAAGGAGATGCGCACCGCGGCGGCGGGGATCGACGAGGGTGAGCTCGATCGCGTCGAGGCGATCGTCTCGTCGATGACGCCCCGGGAACGGCGCGACCCATCGGTCATCGACGGGTCGCGCCGCACGCGGATCGCGCGCGGGTCGGGCACGACCGTGCCCGCGGTGAACCAGCTCGTCAAGCAGTTCGGCGAGATGCGCAAGATGATGCGTCAGGTCGCGAGCGGGGGAGCGTCGACGCTGCCCGGTGGACTCGGGCGCGCGCCGCTCGCGCGACCGGGCGCCGACGTGCCGCCGGGGTTTGAGGCGCTGGGCGCGGGGATGCGCGCGGCGACGCCGCGAGGACCGAAGAGCAAGAAGAAGGGCGGGCGGGTCACCCCACCCAAGCCGCGCTAGACTTTGCCGCTCGGGCCGTCGCCCATTTGGTGCCCGCACGGGCGTGAAGGGAATCTCTGTCGTGGCAGTGAAGTTGCGCCTGGTGCGCATGGGCAAGAAAAAGCAGCCGACCTTCCGCGTGGTCGCCGCCGACAGCCGTCGCGCGCGATCGGGCGCGGTGCTCGAGGTCGTGGGCACCTATCAGCCTCGCGGCGTCTCGACGAGCGAGAACGAGACGGTCGTCCAGATCGACAACGAGCGGGCCCTGCACTGGCTGCGCCACGGCGCCCAGCCGACCGAGCGCGTCGCCAAGCTGTTGAAGACCTCCGGCGCGCTGGACATGTTTGAGGCGTCCAAATGACCGACCTCTCCGACGACTACGTCGCGGGTGACATCAACACGGTCGACGAGGATGACGACGACGACATGGTCGACGACGTCGACGGTGGTGTCGCGAGCGCGGTGACGTCGAGCGCGGTGCTCGAGTACATCGCGCGCGCGCTGGCCGACGAGCCCGACGCGGTGTCCCTCGAGGTCTCCGAGCGCGCCGGCAAGGTCGTGTTCTCCCTCAGCGTCGGCCCCCAGGACATGGGCCGGGTCATCGGGCGTCGTGGTCGCACGGCTCAGGCCATTCGCGCGCTGGTCGCCGCCGCGGGGGCGCGCGACGGCGTGACGACCTCGGTCGACATCGTCGACTAGCCGTGGCCGACGAGCGCCCCACGCTCGAGGTCGGACGGGTCGTGAAGGCTC
This sequence comes from Acidimicrobiales bacterium, assembly GCA_050743545.1. Taxonomy (GTDB): domain Bacteria; phylum Actinomycetota; class Acidimicrobiia; order Acidimicrobiales; family RAAP-2; genus RAAP-2. The sequence goes on from JBOGFU010000138.1 coordinate 2,554, forward strand.
ACGGGCTCAAGGGCCAGTTGCTGGTCGACCTGTGGAGCGACCGCGCCGAGCGACTCGACCCGGGCGCGCGACTCGAGACCGCCCGGGGCCTGCTGACGGTCGCGTCGGCCCAGCGCCATCGCGACGGCTACCTGGTCTCCTTTGACGGTGTGACCACGCGCGACGAGGCCGACCGCTGGCGCGGGGTCGTCCTGAGCGCCGAGGGCCTCGACGTCGACGGCGCGCTGTGGATCGACGAGCTCTTCGGCGCCGAGGTCGTGGACGCGCGCGGGGTCACCCGCGGCGTCGTCACCGGGGTGGAGGCCAACCCGGCGAGCGACCTGCTGGTGCTCGACAGCGGCGCGCTGGTCCCCCTCACCTTCGTCACCGACGTCGTCGCCCACGTGCGCGTCACGGTTGACGTCCCCGAGGGGCTGTTCGAATGAGCCTGCGCGTCGACGTGCTCACCATCTTCCCGGAGGCCGTGACCGGCTACGCGTCAACGTCGGTGCTCGGCCGGGCCCGCGACCGCGACCTGTGGAGCCTGCGCGTGTGGGACCTGCGTGACGCGACGAGCGACGTTCACCGCAGCGTCGACGACGCGCCCTTCGGCGGCGGACCGGGGATGGTGATGAGCGCCGAGCCGATACTCGCGACCGTCGAGCGTCACCCCGACCTCGCGCGCCCGCTCATCGCGCTGACGCCCTCGGGGCGCCCACTCATCCAGGCGGTCTGCGTCGAGCTCGCCGGGCTCGAGGGCTTCTCGCTGTTGTGCGGTCGCTACGAGGGCATCGACCAGCGAGCGATCGACCTGGCCTGTGACGACGAGGTCTCCCTGGGCGACTTCGTGCTCGCCGGGGGAGAGCTCGCGGCGCTGTGCGTGATCGAGGCGGTGGTGCGCCTCATCCCGGGCGCGCTGGGCAACGACGAGTCGCCGCTCGACGAGTCGTTCTCGACGGGGCTGCTTGAGTACCCCCACTACACGCGCCCGGCCGAGGTCGGCGGCCTCGGGGTGCCCGAGGTCCTGCGCTCGGGGGACCACGCCGCGGTCGCGCGCTGGCGCCGCGCCCAGGCGCTGGCGCGCACCCTGGCCCGTCGCCCGGACCTCATCGCGGCCCGCGGGGGCCTCAGCGACGACGACGCCGCGCTCGTCGCCGGGCTCACCCCCGACGAGGGTCCCGCGAACCGCTAAACTGGACGCTCCGCCGCCTCTCACAAGGACCCCGACATGAACCCGACCGACCTCGTCGACCGCGACTCGCTGCGCGACGACATCCCGGACTTTCGCCCCGGGGACACGCTCAAGGTCCACGTGCGCGTGGTTGAGGGCACGCGCGAGCGCGTCCAGGTCTTCCAGGGGGTCGTCATCCGTCGCCAGGGCAGCGGCGTGCAGGAGACCTTCACCGTGCGAAAGGTCTTCTTCGGCGTGGGCGTCGAGCGGACCTTCCCCGTGCACGCGCCGACCATCGCCAAGATCGAGGTCGACTCCTACGGCGACGTGCGACGCGCCAAGCTCTACTACCTGCGTGACCTTCGCGGCAAGGCCGCCAAGATCAAGGAGCGGCGCGTCACCGAGCGCGCCTAGCCCCCGTGGGCGAAGAAGAGCTCGACGACTACGAGTCGACCCTCGAACTGGCGCTCGTCCAGGAGTACAAAGCCGTGGTCGCGACCTTCGACTACGCGGTCGAGACCGACCGGCGCTTCTACCTGGCCAACGAGGTCGCGGTCGAGGTCCGTTCGGCGCAGAGCCCGACGCTGCTCGAGGTCACGCTCAGCGACGCGTGGGTCTGGGACATGTACCGCACCGTGCGCTTCGTTCCCTCGGTGCGCGTGCTGACGTTCCGTGACGTCAACATCGAGCGCCTGCCCCGAGAGGACCTGCAGCCCTAGGTGGAGTTCGCGCGCCTCGACGCGACGCTGGCCACGCGCGACGCGTGGGCCGCAGACCTGGCCTCTTCGACACGGCCGGTCGCGCTGCGCCTCCTCGACGGGGACGCCATGGTCGCCGCGGCGGCGAGCGATGGCGCCGTGCGCTCGGTGTGGGTGGTCGCGTCCGACCAGTACCCCGCGGCCATCATCGCTCGGGACGTGAAGACCCTCGCCGCCCTCGTCGACCTGGGCGACGTCGTCGTCGAGGGCGCCGACGCCCCGGCGCACGCCGAGGTCGTCGCCGCGCTCCTCAGCGACGACGAGGTCAGCTTCGCCAACGACGTCGCGACAATCAGCCACGCCTACAACCGGCCCGCGCCGGCGCGCCCGGTCGCGGTCTGGTCCTTCGACGGGGTCGCGCTGCGCCACGGCGACGCGTCGCTGCGCGTGACCTCCACCGTGCCCGTGCCCAGCGGGACGCTGACCTTGTTTACCTAGGCGCCGGGCTGGCGCGCGATCCGGTCCGGTCGGATCCGGACGTTGACTCGGACCTCGCCGAGGCGCCGGTCCCCAAAGGAGTCGTGGCCGAGGTACTTCGACGCGAGGCGGTCGATGGTCTCGTCGGCGCCGTTGGTCGTGAAGCCGACCACCGTGCCGCGCACCGCGATGACGACCTCGGGCTCGTCGGGGTCGGTGAGCGACAGCGCGACGCGCGGGTCGTTGGCCACGTGGCGGGCCTTGGCCCGACCGAGCGCGGTGTTAAAGACCACGTCGTCGCCGTCGAGCTCGACCCAGACGGGCGTGACGAAGGGTTGGCCGGTCTCGTCGACCGTGGCCACGTGGGCGAGCGCGCGTTTGGCGAACACCTCGCGGGACTCGGGGGTGAATGAGTCGGGCACGTCTCTCCAATTCGCAGCGTCGGTCGGATGACTAAGTTGAGAGTAATGAACGTCGGTGCCCACGTACGCGGTGGCGGCAAGCTGGTGCCGTCGCTGGAGGCCGCGGTCGAGATCGGCGCGACGTCGATCCAGGTCTTTGTCCAGAGCCCTCGGATGTGGAAGCCGACCCAATACGCGCCCGAGGTCCTCGCTGGCTTCCGCGAGGCCCAGGCGGCCCACCCCAGCGTTACCTCGACGTACTGTCACGCCACCTACCTCATCAACCTGGCGTCGCCCGACCCCGCCCTCTACGAACGCTCGGTGGAGTGCCTCACCAGCAACGTCTCGGTCTCGCGAGGGATGGGCGCGTCGGGGGTCGTCCTGCACGTGGGCAGTCACATGGGCGCCGGATTCGACACCGTGGTGACCCAGATAGCGGACGGGCTTCGCCGAGCCCTCGATGACGCCAACGCGGCTCCCGACGGGGTCGAGTGTCCCATCCTCATCGAGAACGCCGCGGGCACCGGGGGGACCGTGGGGCGTGACTTTGACGAGATTCAGGCCCTCATCGACGCCTGCGGGGGAGACGAGCGCCTCGGGCTGTGCGTCGACACCCAGCACCTGTGGGCCAGCGGCGTCGACTACTCGACGACCGACGGCGCCGAGCGTGCGCTCGCGGAGATCGAACGACGCGTGGGACTGGCTCGACTCGGCTGCCTTCACTTCAACGACTCCAAGATCGAGCTCGGCGGCAACCGGGACCGCCACGCCAACATTGGCGAGGGCACCATCGGACCCGCGGGCCTCGCCGCCCTCGTCGGCCACCCGCGGGTTCGCGACCTCCCCCTGCTCCTCGAGGTCCCCGGCGACGGTGAGGGTCCGCGCGCCCAAGACGTCACGATTGGCCAGCGGGTCGTGGCGGCGGGCGTCGCCCTCTACGACGACAAGGTGGCGCCCCCGGACTGGGCCGCGTTGCTCATTGTGCCAAGAGTTGCGGGCACGGCGAAGAAGGCGGCGAAGAAGGCGGCGAAGAAGACGGCGAAGAAGGTCGTGAAGAAGTCGGCGAAAAAGGTCACCAAGAAGGTGACCAAGACCGTAACCAAGAAGGTGGCGAAGAAGGCGACCAAGAAGGTGGCGAAGAAGGCGACCAAGATGGTGGCAAAGAAGACGACCAAGAAGACGACCAAGAAGGCGGGGAAGAAGGCGTTGCCGTCTACCAAGACCGCGCGGAAAGCGACACCCGCGAAGCGGGTCGCGAAGAAGAAGAGGGGCTAGGCGCGTGGGGCATTCAAGAGCGGAGTCCGACTCTCTGGGCACCATCGACGTGCCGGCTGACCACTACTGGGGGGCTCAGACCGAGCGAAGCCTGCACCACTTTGCGATCAGCACCGAGACCATGCCCACCGCGGTGATCGTCGCCTTCGGCGTTCTCAAGCTCGCGTCGGCGAGGGTCAACCGAGACCTCGGCAAGCTCGACCCGGACCTAGCCGCGTTGATCGAGCGCGCCGCGGGTGAGGTCGTCGACGGTGCGCTACACGAGGAGTTCCCGCTTCGGATCTGGCAAACCGGATCGGGAACGCAAACCAACATGAACGTCAACGAGGTGATCTCAAACCGCGCGATTCAGCTCGCCGGCGGTGCGATGGGCTCGAAGACTCCAATTCACCCCAACGACCACGTCAACATGTCGCAGTCGTCGAACGACACCTTCCCGACGGCCATGCACATCGCCGCGGTACTCGAGATCACCGGTCGTCTGATTCCGGCGGTGACGCGACTGCGCGACGAGCTCAACGCGAAGTCCGTGGCGTTCGCCGACGTCATCAAGATCGGCCGCACGCACCTCATGGACGCGGTGCCCCTCACCCTCGGTCAGGAGTTCTCCGGTTACGTCGCTCAGTTGGACGCCGACCTCGTTCGCCTTGGACAGGCGCTCCCCGCGCTCTACGAGCTCGCCGCGGGTGGCACGGCCGTCGGAACCGGACTCAATACCCATCCCGAGTTCGGCGACCGAGTCGCCGCGGCGATCGCGGAGTTGACGGGCCAGCCGTTCGTCACCGCGCCGAACAAATTTGCCGCCCTCGCCGCGCACGACGCGCTCGTCTTCGCCCACGCCGCCCTCAAGACGCTCGCGGCGTCGCTCACCAAGGTCGCCGACGACCTGCGCTGGCTCGGGTCGGGCCCGCGCTCCGGGCTCGGCGAGCTACGACTGCCCGAGAACGAGCCGGGGAGCTCGATCATGCCGGGCAAGGTCAACCCGACCCAGTGCGAGGCCATGATCATGGTGGCGATTCAGGTCATCGGCAACGACGTCGCGGTCTCGCTCGCCGGTTCGAGGGGCAACCTAGAGCTCAACGTCTGCAAGCCCGTGATCATCTACAACGTCTGTCAGTCGATCGACCTGTTGACCGACGCGTGTGACCGATTCCGCGAGTTCTGCGTGGAGGGCCTCGAGCCCGACTACGAGCGGATCGACCACCACCTGCGCAACTCGCTGATGCTCGTGACGGCGCTCAACCCGATCATCGGGTACGACCGCGCCGCGCAGGTCGCGAAGAAGGCCCACGCCGAGCGACTGACCCTGCGCGAGGCCGCGGTGGGGCTCGGCTTCCTGACCGGCGACGAGTTCGACGCCGCGGTCGTGCCGGAGGAGATGACCCACCCGTGACCCGGCCGGCGCGCCTCGACGAGACCGCCGTGACCGAGTGGGTGGGCGCGCACCCCGAGTGGTCGTTGCGCGAGGGCCGGCTCGTGCGCGACCTCACCACCCGGGACTACCCCAGCGCGGTGCGCGTCGTCGGCGCGCAGGTCGACCTGGCCGAGGGGCTCGATCACCACGCGCTGATCACGCTGGGTCACCGCACGGTGCGCCTCGAACTGTGGACCCACGACCGCGGCGGGGTAACCCAGCTCGACCTCGACTACGCGCAGGCGTTCGACGACCTCGTCGCGGGCGAGTACGCCAACCTGCTGGCGACGCGCGACCCGGGGTGACCGCCTAGAACCAGTGAATCCGGTTGGGCGGCCACGCGCGCAAGAAGACCTTGCCGATGATGTCGTGGCGCGGCACGAAGCCCCACGTGCGGCTGTCGCACGAGTTCGGGTGGTTGTCGCCCATCACGAAGAAGTCGTTGGGGGGAACGCGCAGCCGGCCGATCGCCGGGCCGAGCGGCTCGGTGTGACTCCAGCGCTCGTCGAGCGCTCGGCCGTTGACGATGATCGTGTTGCCCCGCGACCACAGTCGGTCGCCGGGTAGCCCGATGACCCGTTTGACGAGGTCGGGCGACGAGTCGTCGCAATCGCGGCTCACGGCTGGCGGCGCGGTGAAGACAATGATGTCGCCGACGTGGATCACCCCGAGGTCGACGCTCACCTTGTCGATGACGATGCGATCGCCGAGCTGGAGGGTGGGCCTCATGGACCCCGACGGGATGAAGTAGGTCTGGAACACGAACGCGCGCAGCGTGATGGTCATCGCGAGCACGATGCCGATCGCGACCGCCCACTCGATGAGCCGGCGCGCGCCGTAGGACACGCTCACGCGCTCGCGTGGTGCGCGACGACTCGTGGATGACGCACGGCGACCACGCGGCGACGCCCCCTAGCGCGGATTGGTCGCGGTGACGACCTGGAACGCGAGCGGCGCGTCGTAGCGCCCGTCGCCCACCGCCAGTTGATCGAGGTGTGCGTCGGCGGCGGCGAGCGCGGCGTCGAGGTCCTCGTCGGCGACGCCGATGAAGTGCATCATCCCGTCGTCGAGCAGGGTGTCGCGCTCAATCCGGACGACGAGGTCGTGGGGCTCGACCTGGACGTCGATCCACCCCGCGCCCAGAAGCATCGCCGTCGTGGCGTCGCGGTCGGCGAGGCTGAAAGGCCCGGTGGGGCTCTTGCCCGCGGCCGGTTCGGGCGGGGGCTCAACGAAGGACGACAGCGCCGGGCCGGTGAACCACGGGTTGAGCTCGGCGCCACGCCAGCAGGCGAACGC
>JBOGFU010000139.1:0-1589 GCA_050743545.1 Acidimicrobiales bacterium
TCGCTCAAGAGCGCGATGGCGTTCGGCCCGATGCTGATCCTCGGGGCGTTGCTGGTGCTGGCCTTCGACATCGGCGCGTCGCTCGGCTCGCTCTCATAGGCGACGGTCCTATGGTCACGGGATGAGCTCACGACAGCACAGCACACAGCAGCCGCCACCGACCGTCTTCGTGCTCTTCGGCGCGACCGGCGACCTGGCCAAGCGCAAGATCCTGCCCGGGCTCTTCCACCTCGCGGTCGCCGGGCTCCTGCCCGAGCGCTACCGGGTGATCGGCGTCGCGCGCACCAAGTCGGCGATCACCGATGAGATGTTCCGCGACCTCGCCTACGACGCGACCTGCCAGTTCGGCACCAACAAGCCTGAGGGCGACGCGTGGGCGGAGTTCGCCAAGACCTTGTCGTTCTCGCGCGCCGACGGGGACGGCACCGGCGACCTGCTCGACCAGGTCGCGCGCGCCGACAAGGAGATCGGGGGCAGCCCCGAGCGGCTCATCCACCTCGCGGTCCCGCCCGACGCGGTGCTCGAGATCATCGAGATGCTCGGCGCGGTCGGGCTCAACGCCAACTCCAAGGTGATATGCGAGAAGCCCTTTGGCGTCGACCTGGCGTCGGCGCGCGAGCTCAACCGCGTGATCGCGGCGTGCTTTAGCGAGTCCCAGGTCTTTCGCATCGACCACTTCCTGGGCAAGGAGTCGATCGACAACATCCTGGCCTTCCGCTTCGCCAACGGGCTCTTTGAGCCGGTGTGGAACCGCACCCACGTGAGCTACGTCCAGATCGACGTGCCCGAGAAGATCTCCATCGAGGGCCGCGGCGGCTTCTTCGAGCAGACCGGGACCTTCCGCGACATGGTCGTCACCCACCTCTTGCAGGTGCTGGCCTTCGTCGCGATGGAGCAGCCCCTCAACTTCGACGCCAAGTTCCTGCGCGACGAGATCGGCAAGGTCTTCGACTCGATCCGCCCGATCAACCCCGAGCTCGTGGTGCGCGGCCAGTACGAGGGCTACCGCGAGGAGAATGGCGTGGCCAAGGACTCATCGACCGAGACCTTCGTCGCGCTGCGCGCCCACGTGGAGAACAACCGCTGGAAGGGTGTGCCCTTCTACCTGCGCACCGGAAAGTGCCTAAAGGAGAGCCGCCAGGTCGTGACCATCGGCTTCGACGAGCCGGTGATGCGCCCCTTCCCGGTCGAGCACATGGAGGGCCAACGCCACGGCAACGAGGTCGTCGCCGACTTCGCCGACCCCGGGTCGATCCACACTCACTTCCTGGCCAAGCGACCGGGGCCGAGCATGCGCCTGGGCCCGGCGACGATGACCTTTCGCTACGCCAACTCCTTTGAGACCGCCAACAACCTCGAGGCCTACGAGCGGCTCATCCTCGAGGCGATGATCGGCAACCAGGCGCTCTTCACGCGCTCCGACGGGATCGAACGCCAGTGGGAGGTAGGCGCGCCGGTGCTCGAGGACCCACCGCCGATCGAGACCTATGCCAAGGGCTCGTGGGGGCCCGCCTCGATCGAGCGGATCGTCGCGCCGAATCGCTGGTCGCTGCCGCGGTGAGCCGCCCGGCGATCCGCCTGGTCCTCTC
>JBOGFU010000140.1:0-4224 GCA_050743545.1 Acidimicrobiales bacterium
GCCTCGTCGGGCTCGCCCTCTACGGCGACGCGGGTGCCCTCGACGCGTGGTCGGCGCCGGTGCTCGCCGTGGCAATTCACGGCGCCGACCCGGCGACATCAATGAGACAGGCGCTGCACCGTGGCGCGGCGCTCGCGCGACTCGTCGAGCTGCGCGGTGATGAGCTGGACTCGCTCCTCGCGGGTGATGACCGCGCGGCCGAGCGGCGGGTCGTGGCGCAGCGGGCGGCCGAGGGACGCTTGACCCCCCGCGCCCACTTCGACGCCCACGGCGTGAGCGGCGCGCCGTCACGCCTCGCGCTCTTTCACTGCGTGGCGTCGCCATTCGACGCGCTCGGCCCCCAGGTCGTGCGCGCAATCGCCGACCGAGCCCCCGTCGCGCACTACCTGGGGGTCGCGGCGCGCGAGCTCTTCGACGACGAGGGTCAACGACCCCTCGACGAGCGCTCGCTCCTCGAACGCTGGGGTGCACCGTCCGCGGCGCACCTTCGCCTGTGGCGAGAGCACGCCGCCCCGGACGAGGAGCACTGGGTCGACGTCGTCGATCTGCCCGAGCGCGCCGCCGTGCTCTCCGCGCTCAGCTCTCGCGAGCCCCCCGCGGCGACGACGCATCCAACGGCCTTCGTCGAGGTCCACGCCACGGTGGGGCTGTCGCGACAGGTGGAGGTCGCGCGCGACGCGGTCCTCGCGGCGATGGAGGAGTTCTCGCTCGCCGCGCACGACGTACGCATCGTCGCGAGCGACGCGCGCGCGACGGTGCCACTGCTCGGCGCGCTGTGGCAGCCGAGCTCACTCGAGGAGCCGGGGTCGCCCCGCGTGCAGTACGAAATTGCCGACCCGCGCGTGCCACGGCGCTCGCTCCGTCTCGACGCCTTCACGCGACTGCTGCGAGCCCTCGACAGCGACGCGACCGCGCACGACATGGCGGCGCTGCTCACCGCGCCGGCGCTGCGTGACGGACTGGGCCTCACGTCCGACGAGGCCGAGCGCGCGCTGCGTCTCGCGCGCGACGGTCGGGTGAGCGTCGGGCTCGACGCGGACGACCTCGCGCGTCGGGGGGTCTTCGAGGACGACGACGACGCGGGGTAGTGGCGCCGCCTGGTCGACCGAGTCGCGATGGCGTCGTTCTTCGACGCGGACGAGGGCGTGGTGGACGTCGCGCCGCTGGGCGTGGCCGAGGACCGCACGGTCGCGACGAAACTCGCGGTGTTGATCGACGCGCTCGCCGACGGCGCGCGTCGCGCTCGCGCCACTCGAGCCCTCGCGGAGTGGGCGTCACTCTTCGTCGACCTCGCGCGGCTCATCGAGCACGACGAGCGCGTGCGCGACCCGAGCCTCGACCGTGTCCTGGGCGACTTCGACGCGCTGGCCGGGAACGCGACGCGCGCGACCGTCTTTGCTGAGGCGCGAGACCTCGTGGAGTCGCTCGCCGAACGCGCCGGGGGAAGCTCGCTCTTTGGGCGCGGGGGAGCGGTCCTCGTGAACCCCGCCGCCGCCGGGATGCTTCCGTTCGAGGTCACGTGCGTCGTGGGACTCGACGAGGAGAACATGCCCGACCCCTCCGGTCGGGTCACCGAGCTCGGGCCGACGAGGCCGACCGACCCCGACGCGCGCGCCGGGCTTCGCGCCGGGCTCCTCTACGTACTGGCGAGCACCCGACGCCGGGTCATCTTCCTCACGAGCGACCGTCGCGCGGTCGACGGCGCCGTGCTCGAACCGGCGCTGGTGCTCGCCGAGCTCACCGACGCGCTGTCCGCGGTCGGCCACCATCTGGTGGCGACGACGCGGCGCCACCCGCGTCACGGATTCTCCACCGCGGGCGTCGATGGCGACCTCGACGTCGCGGCAGCCGGCGCGCGCGCCTTCAGCTTCGACCCCGTCCACGCCATGGCCGCGGACGTCGCGGCGCGGGGAGCCGCAACGCCCGACGACGACCTGCCCCTCGTTACCGTCACGACCGCGAGCCGCGTCGAGGGCCCGGTAGAGATCGACGAGATCACGCAGTTCCTGCGCAACCCCCAACGGGTCTTCCTGAGCGACGCCTTCGGGTCGGCCCGAGTGGTCGAGACGAGCGTCGCGGAACGCGCGGAGGCGCCGCTGCTCTCGGCCGGGAGCCCGCTGGAGCTCTACCCGTGGCGCGAGTCGACCCTGCGTCGTGCGGTGGCGACCGGCGAGGAGCCCTCGGCGCCCGACGGACCGGACTCGGTCGTGGGCACGGTCGCGACGGGATATCGCGCGCGCGCGGTCGCCGAGCTTCACCTCGACGCGCTGGCGCTCTTCGCGCGGACGTTGCGCGAGGGCTTCGCCGCGGCGGGCGCGGTTCGGCGCGAGGAGTTCGCGTCGCCGTCGATCGTCGCGGGCTTCGTGCGCGACGTCGCTCGGGGGCCCCTCGAGGTCTACGACACGCGTCGCGGCCCCGCGCTGGTCGAGTTCACCTCGTCGCACGGCTACGGGTGGCGGCTGCTGGGTCTGCTCGTTCGTCAGGCGGTGGCGACGGCGGAGCTCGGCCGCCCGGTCTCCGCGGTGCTGCTGCGAGGTCTGGACAACCACGAGGCGAAGAACCCCGATCGCCGCCCCTATCTCGTCGCCACGTGGAGCGACCCGGACCCCGTCGCGGCGGCGCGCCACCTGGTCAACGCGGTGATCGACCTCTACGACAAGCGCCTCGAGCGACTGCCCCTGCACACCAACACCACGTCGCTCGCGACCGACGACCGTCTCGGGCCCGGCCGCGCGAAGGCCGTGAAGTCCCCGGCGCTGGAGTGGCTGTCGCGCGGATTTCGAGGTCAGCGTGACACCGGCGAGTCCCAAAGCCCCGAGAACCGCCTCCTCCTACCCCTCACCTACGCCGAGTTGCGTGCCGTGCGCGGCGGTGGCTTCGTCGAGCAATCGGCGCAGCTGACCTCCGCGGTCGCCGGGGTCGAGGTCACCACCGTGGTGGGCATTACGCCGTGGATCGACTATCTCCCGGAGCCCGCCGGTGGCTGAGTTCGACGTGCTCTCAGCGCCGCTGCGGGTCAACGGGGCAGACGCCGTGCCCCGCCCGCTGCTCGTGAGCGCCAGCGCGGGCACGGGCAAGACCTGGACCCTGGCGCACCTCTGCGTGCGATTCATGATCGAAGACGGTGTCGAGCCGGACCAGCTCCTGCTGGTCACGTTCACCCGCGACGCCGCGCGAGAGCTGCGCGGGCGGGTCCGCTCGCGCCTGAGCGAGGTCCTCGACTTCATCGCCGGCGACGGTGACGCGCGCGACGCCGCCGAGCGCAACTTCGTCGCGCGCTGGTCGTCGCCCGAGGCCCGACGCGCCGACGAGCGTCGCGCCCGACACTGCCTGGCCAACCTCGACGGCCTGCACGCGCGCACGATCCACTCCTTCGCCGCGGTCAACGTCGTCGGTGCGGTCGGCTCGCTCAGCGACGACGGCCGGCTGTGGCGCCAGGCGACCAACCTCACCGTGTCGCGCTGGGCGCTCGAGCGCGCCGAGGCGTTCGCCGCGTGGCGCGCCGTCGGCGACCCCGCGACCCTCGACGCGGTCGCCAAGGCCCTCTACGAGGCCGGCCAACGCCGGGGCGGTCGCGCGGTCGCGCTGCGGGTCATTCCGGCCGCCGGCGACGAGGGTGACGGCCACCTCGGCGTACTCGCCGCGACCCAACGCGACCTCGCCCTCGACATCGTCGACCGATTTTGCGACCTGCTCGAGCGCGCCGGGCGAACCTCCTACGCGGACCTGGTGGTCGCACTGGCCGAGCGACTCGACCAGCGCGGCGCCGAGCGCTTCCGCGACGAGCTGCGCTCGAACTTTCGCGTGGTGATGATCGACGAGTTCCAAGACACCGACCCGCTCCAGTGGCACGTCTTCTCCGAGCTCTTCGCCGACGCGCCGGAGACGCGGATGGTCTTGGTCGGCGACCCCAAGCAGGCGATCTACGGCTTCCGGTCGGGGAGCGTGGAGACCTTCCTCGACGTCGAGCGGCGGGTGCGCGACGGCGGCCAGCCCGTGGCGACCCTCGACGAGAACCACCGTTCCACCCCCCGGCTGGTTGACGCGGTCAACCGCCTGTTCGCCGGCGCCGACCTGCACTACCCGCTCGACCCGGCCCCGCACGCGCCGGCGATTCCCTTCACCCCGTCCGTCGCGGTGCGCCGCGACGAGCCCGCCCCGCTGCGAGCGATCGGCGCCGGCGCGCTGCACCTGCGCGCGGCGCCCTACGGCGGCGACGTCGAG
>JBOGFU010000141.1:0-2200 GCA_050743545.1 Acidimicrobiales bacterium
GCAGCGACGTCGACAGGCTCGCTCGGTCGGTCGTCGCGCTGAAGTGGTCGCGCTGGGTCACCAACCCGGCGAGCAGCGCCAGGGCGAGGAGCGGGCCGACCACGCCGCCGCCCCGCGCGACGTGGGCGACCAGGGTGACCCCCAGCGTGAGTGAGGTGAACAGCCACGCGCGACGCTGACCGCGTCGCAGCCCGCGCGCCATCATGATCATCGCGACCCCGGCGATCGCGGTCACCGCGGCGGCCGACTGGGCCACCGACAGGGGCAGCACGTTCAGCACGTCGTGGAGCCGTCCGCGAAGCGGCGGCGACACCGAGACCCCCAGGGTCAGTACCCCGTCGAGGAGGATGAGCCCGCTGGCCCATCGACGCACGGTGCGCCGACGTCGCTGGGCGGCGAGTCGGTCGGGCGAGACCGGGAAGGGCGAGCCCTGGGGCCACGCGCCCAACGTCGTCGTGACCTCGCTGGGGGAGGGCTGGCGCGGCGCGCCGGCGGCGAGGCGCTCGAGCAGGCGGCCGCGCCGCGCGTGCTGGCCCGCGTAGAGGCGGACCTGAACCGCGCTCGCGGCCTCGACCTCGACGACGCCGAGCCGCTCGACGACGCGGAACACCGGGGGCAGGCCGTAGCGGCCCAGGTGCTCGACGACGACGTCGCGGCTGGGACCGGGCGCCGCGCAGACCGCGCGGTCGAGGAACGCCAGCGCCGGACGCGGAGCGCCGCCCACCACCGCGCCCGCGCCGCCTCGCTCGCCGACGCGCCGGGCGACCTCGAGCGCGTCGACGTCGTCGACGCGCGTGAGGCTCAAGGGCTCGGCCGGGCCGGCTGGCGCGGCGTGGGCGTCGCGCTCGAAGCGACGGCGAACGACGAGGCCGGCGACGATCGCGAGCGCCGCCTCGAGCCCGACGATCAGCAGCACGTTGGCGGTCAGGTTGCCCCAGAAGCTCGTGGTGTGCGGGGTGTGGACGGTGAGGTGCTCGTGGGCGACGTGGCCGATCACCCGCGCGACGACGTTGAGCAGGTCGAACGCCGCCATCGCGACGACCGGCACGTAGACCCACGGGCCGAGGCGTCGGTAGAGCACGCGCGACGCGACGAAGCGACGCATCGCCGTGGGGTCCTCGAGGCGCGTGGCGTCGGCGCGGTCGGCGTCGTCGGCGACCTCGACGTTGGACGCGACGCACCCGGGCGCGACGAGCAGGTCGCTGACGCCGTGGGCCGTCGCGACCTGGAGCATCAGGTCGCGCGCGAGCGACGCGCCCAGGCTGGAGAAGTGGGCGCGCGACAGCTCATCGGATTCGAGCGGCTCACCGCGGCTCACGAGGACGACGAGGCGGTGGTCGGGGTTCGCGAGGAACGAGCGGATCGCCCGCGCCAGGGCCGGCAGCGCCTCCAGGGTCGGGCCGAGCGCGCCGGGGCCCGCGTCGGGCGCGAGCAGGCCGCCGGCGACGACCACCACCGTGGGGTCGTCGACGTCCCCCAGGAGCTCGGCGAAGTCGCGCACCGGCCGCGACGCGGCCCGGGTCGCCGGCGAGAGGTTGAGGTCGCTCACCACGTAGACGTGGTGCCCGAAGGGCACGGGCAGCGTCAGGCGATCCACACTGGCCACGCGTCTAGTCTCGCAGAGTCGCCTCGACGTGGCGTCGGGGCGCAGAACCCATGAGCCGACCCGAGAGCCCCGACAACTGGCGCTGGCGCGACGCGCCGTGCGACCCCGGCCCCGCCGTGGTCTTTGACATCGACGGGGTGCTGGCCGACGCCGCGGGGCGCCAGCACTACCTCGACTGGGGCGACTGGCGCCAGTTCTTCGAGGCCTGCGGGGACGACCCCGTGATCGAAGAGATCGAACGCCTGCTCGAGCTCCTCGACGCCGGCCTCGTCGTCGTGCTGCTCACCGGGCGTCCGCGGCGAGTCCAGCCCCACACGTTGGCCTGGCTGGAGCGCTACGGCCTGCGCTGGGACCTGCTCATCATGCGAGAGCGGGGCGACTACGCGGGGGTCGACGAGTTCAAGCGCGGCGTGGTGCGCGAGCTACAGCGCCGCGGGTTCGACCCGCGCCTCGCGCTCGACGACGACCCCAAGAACCACGCGATGTACATCTCCGAGGGCGTGCCCTGCATCTACATCCACTCGGGTTACTACCTCTAGGAGGCGAGCCAGGCGAGCGCGTCGCGCGCGGCGCGGCGCCCCGAGCCGATTGACG
>JBOGFU010000142.1:0-4796 GCA_050743545.1 Acidimicrobiales bacterium
CAACTACACGGTGTGGACGGTCAAGCTTCGCCAGGGCGTGACTTTCACCAACGGTGACACGTTCAACGCCGACATCGTTGTGGCCAACTTCAACGCCGCGGCGGCCGACCAGACGGTGGGTCTGGCGATCCGCCCGATTATCGCCGCGGTCACCAAGGTCGACAACTACACGGTCGCCTTCGACATGGTCGTGCCATTCTCTACGTTCCCCTACAGCGCCCTCTCCGAACAGCAGACGTGCTACATGGCGCACCCGTCGTCGTTCTCGCCGTCGTTCTCGGGCACGCCCGTGGGCACCGGGCCCTTCAAGATTGTGTCCTGGCAGGTCGGTGTTCAGTCGGTCTTCACCCGCAACAAGAACTACTGGCGCGCCGACGCGGCCAACCGCCAGCTGCCCTACCTCAATGGGGTCATCTTCAAGACGATCGTCGACGACAACGCGCGCAACCAGGCGCTCCAGGCGGGGTCGATCGACATGCTGCTCAGCCAGGACGGCACGGCCATCGCCGGGCTCAAGAAGATCAAGGGGATTACGTATCGCACGGACGCCCACGACCCGATCGACCCCTCGATTAACTGCCTCATCCTCAACACCACGGGGACTCTCAACCAGTACTTCGCGTGGGCCGGCTACTTCTCCGGGCTTGGCGTGCCCGGCGCGCTGTCCTACATCGAAAAGGGCCAGGCCGTGCCGGCCCCGGTCCAGTTCGCGATCTACGAGGGGACGCTGGGCGCGGTCAACCCGAGCACCCTCCAGTGGGACACCACGCTCAAGCCGGTCCTCAACGACCCGACGATTCGCCAGGCGCTGGCGATGGCGATCAACCGCAGCACCTACGCCCGGGTAGTGGAGGCCGGGACCGCCCCGGTGGCCGACTCGATCTACCGGACGACGTCGCCCTACTACCGCAAGGGTGGCTACCCCGCCTACAACCCCTCCAAGGCGTCGTCATTGGTCCAGGCCTACATGTCCAAGAACAACGTGTCGAGCGTGGGCTTCGTCATCGACTACGTGTCGGGCAGCTCGTCGGAGACCAAGCGATTCGCGTACTTCAAGCAGCAGTTCGCGGCGATCGGCGTCAACGTCACCCCGCGCCCGCTGACCCAAAGCACGCTCATCCAGAACGTCATCTACGGCGAGTACGACTGTGCGACGTGGAACCAGTTCGGCGGCGCGGACCCGGCGCTGAACTACGTGTGGTTCAACTCCCAGCCGGCGACGACGGCCCCGCCGACCGGGCTCGGCATGCCCGCGCTGCCCGCGGGTCTCTTCATCGCCGGCGCGGTCAACTTCGCCCACCAGGCCGACCCGGTGGTCGAGGGCTCGATGCTCTCCGCGATGGCGGCCAAGCCAGGCTCCGCGGCGTACATCGCGGGCTGGGCGGGGGTCAACAACCAGTTCGTCAAGGACCTGCCGTACCTCTACCTCACCGAGTTGCTCACCGCCTGGGCGGCGAGGACCAACGTGAAGAACTGGGCCTACGCGACCGCGGGCGACGGGCGCACGCGGTGCCTCAACCCCGACGGTGGATCGACCCGCTGGGACCAGATCTGGAAGTCCTAGTCGACGCCGACTGACGACTCGAGCGGCGCGAGCGCCGCTCGGGTGGCGTGACGGCTCAACGTGACGCGGCGACGTGGCCGTCGACGTTGCGCCACCACCACAGGGTGGTCAGGCCGAGCGTGGCCGAGACGATGGCCATCGCCGTGAAGGGCAGCCCGGGGTCGTGGCTGAATAGGACCCCCGACAGGCCGGCCGCCGCGGCGAGGGACGCGGTGTTGGCCGTCGCCGCGAGCCCCTGGCGTCGACCGAGCTCGCGCTCGTGGGCGCCTTCGGTGAGGAGCGACGCGGTCGCCGGCGCGGTGAGCGCGGAACCGATCGACTCGACCGAGCCGAGGAAGATCAGGGCGACGTTGTTGTGGATGTGGGGGTAGAGCGCGAGGAAGAACGCGACGTTGAGCACGCCGGCGAGCACGATCACGCGTCGATTCCCGTGGTCCCCGAGCCAGCCCCCCACGGGGGCGAGCGCCACCCACGGCAGGGCGAACGCCGTCCAACTCAGTCGGATCTCCAAGGTCGTGGCGTGGTGCGCGTGCAGTAGCAGGCTCCAACACGCGTCGTAGACGCCCACCGCCGTGCCGATCGCCGCGCCGGCGACCAGCGCGCCGACGAGCCGCCCGGACCACCTCACGCGCGGCAGGGGTCCCGCGTCGCTCTCCTCGCCGCCGAGTTCGAGGCGCGACGAGACCATCGCGGCGAGGAGGCTGATGACGCCTGTCGCAAAGTACGCGGCGCCCAGGTCGCGAACGGAGACGATGACCCCGGCGACGGGACCGATCGCTATGCCCAGCAGCTGCGCGGCGAAGACTCGCGAAATCGCGCGGCCCCGCTCCTCCTGGGGAAAGATCTTCGAGACCGCCGACAGCGACGCGACCTCGATCGCCCCGGCGGTGAGGCCCTGGGCCGCGCGCGTGAGCGCGAACCACGGCGCCGACACGGGCAGCAGGAAGGTCATCGACGCCAACCCGTAGACGATCAGTCCGGCGACGAGCACGGGGCGCCGTCCGATGCGATCGGTCACGCGACCAAAGGCGAACTGGGTCGCGACCCCCGCGACGAAGAACGACGCCATGATGAGCCCGATCACGCTGGGCGTGCCGCCTCGGTGCTCGAGAAAGAGGGGGAGCAGCGGCAGACCCAGCGTCGCGCCCATCCACTGGAGGGCCACGATGAGCGTGAGGCGGCGCAGGGTACGCCGGCGCGCGGTCGGATTCACCCGGACGACGCTAGTGGTCGCCTGGTCCGCGCCTCAGCCCAGCGTGTGGCACTCGACGAGGATCAACGCGCCCAGTCCCACGTACACCCACGGCACGATCGTCGGCCCGCGACGCGCGCCCCACGCGACGACGCGCGGGTGGCGCGCGAGCGCGATCGCGCCAGCTACGAAGAGCGCCTCCCACAGCGCGAAGACCGCGACGACCCCGGCCGCGGCGAGGACGCCGACGGCCCGCAGGAGGGGCGTCCAGACCGCGACGTTGTCGCCGCCGAGGGCCAGCGTGACGAGGAAGGTCGTCACCGCGCCGCGCCGAGAGACCGCCGCGACCGGGTCGGCGCGGTGTCGCCACGCGCGCAGCGCGAGCGCCCACGGCGCAACGCAGAGGGCGCCCACGACGCGAGTCGGTACCGTGGCGAGCAGTGAGCCCGCGCCCGCCGAGATGACCACGAGCGCGACGACGCCGAGGACTTGGCCCCCGACGACGCGGCGAACGCGAGCGGCGTCGGTCACGACGAGCTGGGCACCGAAGGCGAAGTAGTCGTCGAGCATCGTGCCGACGAACGCCGCCGAGCCGACCGCCGCGACGTCGAGGACGCTGCGCACCACGCGACACTACCGGTGGGTAGGAGGACGCCCCAGGGGCCTCAGTAGTGTGGTCGCGGTGTCGCCGATGATCAGCCACGTACTCGCCCCCAGCACCCACGACCTGGACGCCGCCCGCCGGGTCATCGCCGAGCACCTGGTCGCGACCCCGACCGTGACCCTCGACGTGCGCGGGCGGTTCGCCGCCGCCAAGCTCGAGGGCCTCCAGGTCACCGGGTCGTTATAGGTCCGAGGCGGGCTCGCGGCTATCTACGCGGCTCGCCGCGAGGACCCGACGGTGGGGGTGATCACGGCCTCCGCGGGCAACCACGGCCTGGGCGTTGCCCACGCCGCGACCGAACTCGGGGTTCGCGCGACGGTGGTCGTCCCGGCCAACGCGTCGGTGGTCAAGGTCCGCCTGCTTCGCAGCTACGACATCGAGCTGATTGAACACGGGTCGTCCTACGACGACGCCCAGGCCCGCGCCAAGGAGCTCGCCGTCGAGCGTTCGTTGCGCTACGTGTCGGCGTTCAATAACACCCACGTGATCGCGGGTCAGGCCACGGCGTTCTTCGAGATGATCGAGCAGTCGCCCGACCTCGAGCACGTGGTGGTGCCCGTGGGCGGGGGAGGGCTCATCTCGGGGGTCCTGCTCGCGCTCGACGAGCTGGGCCGCTCCGACGTGCGCGTCACGGGGGTTCAGCCCGAACGCAGCCACGCGATGTTCGACGTGCTGCACGGCAAGGCCATGAGCGACGTCGTGCACCACGCGACGATCGCCGACGGGCTGGCCGGCGGGGGTGACGACGGCTCGGTGACCAACGAGATCATCGCCGAGCACGGGGTGGAGATCGTTCTGGTGCCCGAGGCGGCGATCCGCCGAGCGGTTCGCGACGCGGCGACCACGAGTGGCGTGGTCCTCGAAGGGTCGTCGGCGACGCCCTACGCCGCGATCGCCGAGGGCCTGGTGGGCGCCGACGGGTCGAAGCTGGGCTTCATAGCCTCGGGGCGCAACATCGCGGTCGGTCTGCTCGACGAGCTGCTCGCCGAGTCCTAGCCCCCGAAACCTCCAGGAGAGGCCCGGTAGGGTGGCGTCGTGAAGGTCCCCCGACGGCTGCCCGCGCTGGCGCTCGCGGTCGTCGCGCTCGGCCTCACCGTCACCGGGGTCGTCCTGGCGGCCACCGACTCAAGCCCGGGCGGCGCCTCGCACGACCCGCTCGCGCTCAACGGCTACCCCCCGAGAACCGCCCAGCTGCACGTCGTGGTGTCGACCGGCCAGCTCTACGACGTGACCGCCGACGTCAGCGTCAACTTCTTGACCAACGCGGTGGCCGGTGAGGTCCACGTGCCCTTCGCGTTCTCGACCGCCGACCTCGACCTGCGCCTCGTGGGCGGGCGGGCCTACCTCTCCTCGTCGTCACTGCCATCGGTGATGAG
>JBOGFU010000143.1:0-9213 GCA_050743545.1 Acidimicrobiales bacterium
CCGCTGCGCGGCGCCGGGCTCCGCGTCCTTAGACCTCGTCGGCCGGCAGAGACTCCGGCGGGATGTGGAACTCACCGACCTCGGACGGGACGTTCACCGGCAGCGAGCGTCCGCGCTCCACGGCGAAGTAGTAGATGGTGCCGATGATCATCACGAAGATGAACACGCTGTAGAGGATCGGGGTCTGGTTGAGCCAGTGGGCGCCGAACGACAGCGACACCTGCGTGGGCGTCGGGTTGCCCGCCGGGCGCGGCCACGCGAAGTTGACGAGCATGATCCCGCCCCACAGGATCCCCAAAATATTGACCAGCGGTCCCCACTTCCCGAGTGAGAACCCGGTCTTGATGGTGGGCCACTTCTTGGCCAGCCGCGCGTACAGGATCGCGCAGTTCCCGAGGAAGTAGGACAGGTAGATCATCGCGGTCGCCGCGATGGCCTCGATACCCGCACCCGCGTACTTCAGCAGCGGAATCGCCGCAATGACCGCGATCGTCACGCACGACCACACGGGGGTGTGGAGCTTCGGGTGCACCCGGGCCAGCGTCTTGGACGCCGGGAGGCGGTTGTCGCGAGCCATCCCAAAGCACAGGCGAATCGTCGAGGTCATGATGCACATGCAGCAGACCAGAATCGCCGCGGTCACGACCAGGTAGTAGACGATTGCCCAGCCGGTGGAGAAGTTGGCCCGGATGATGTTGACCGGTCCCCAGTAGCCCGACACCGCGGTCTTGAGGTTGGGAATTGCCAGGAGCATCGCGACGAGGAAGATCCCACCGATGACGAACGCGCCGGCGATGGACGACAGCACCGCCCGGGGCGCCGCGCGACGTGGATCCCTGGTCTCCTCCGCGAGCGTCGATGCCGTGTCGAATCCGTAGATGACGAACAGGCTCATAAACATCGCGGCGGTGAACGCGGGGATGCCGACGTGAATGCCGTCGCTGTTGGTCAGCACGGAGATCGACTGGTGACGATGGAAGATCAACATGATGACGGCGAAAATGACCATTCCGACGATCTCGAAGAACACGCCGGTGTTGTTGACGATCGACACGAGCTTCACGCTGTAGATGTTGAGGAGGGTGATCACCACCAGCGTGATCAGCGCCACCACGACCTGATCGCCCAGGGCGCCTGCGTCCACGTGCCAGCCCATGAGGTCCAGCATCGGCAGGACGACGAGGGGCAGCGTCACCACGACCGCGGTGACGGTCAAGATACCCGCGAAGATGTAGATCCAGCCCGTGAACCACGAGTAGCTCTTGTTGGCGAGGTACTTCGTCCACTGGAAGACCGAACCCGCCACCGGATAGTGGCTCGACACCTCGGCGAAGTTGAGCGCGATGATGAATTGGCCCAGCGCAACGATGGGCCACGACCAAATGAATACCCCGCCGATCGTCGCGAGGCCCACCGCGAAGAGCGTGAAGATGCCGGTCGACGGCGAAATGTAGCTAAAGGCCGCGGCGAACGAGCTGAATGTTCCCAACGTGCGGTGAAGCTCTTGCTTGTAGCCGAACGTCGCTAAGTCCTTTTGGTCGGTCTGACCGTCGCCCGTGCCGACGCTCGTCGTATCCGCCATGTGCAACCCCCCTGTTGACTCGGCCCCCCCGGGTCACGATTCGCGCAACCTACCAGACCCGCCGGCGAAATGTCTAGACCTCATCGATGTGCGGCGTGGCGCAACATTCGCGCCCGCCGCCTACGCCGTCGCGGGGGCCGCGACCACGCGGACCCGGGCGCGGTGCACGGCGAGCATTGCCGTGGTGAGCAGCGCCGAGGCCGCGCCCACGAGCATCCCGACCCGGGGATTGGACGCGCCGTCGATGAGGCCGATGAGTGGGGCACCAATCGGGGTCGTGCCGAGGAAGGCAATTCCGTAGAGGCTCATGACGCGCCCGCGCATCTCCGGGCTCGAGTTGAGCTGCAGCAGCGCGTTGGCGGTCGAGACAAACGCCACCGAAAAGGCCCCGGTGGGCACCATCAACACCTCGGCCCAGACAACGGTGGGAGCCAGGGCGACCGACGTCATGAACAGCCCAAAGCCCAGGCCCAGCCCGGCCAGCAGCAGTCGCGTGGGGCGTGACCGCCAGGCGATGAAGAGCCCGCCCACGACCGCGCCGAGCCCCATGGCCCCCATGAGCAGGCCGTAGTGAGCCGCGGAGCTCTCGTGGAATGTCACGCGCGACAGCAGCGGCAGGGACACGGTGAAGTTGTAGGCGAAGGTCCCAGCGATAGCGACCGACAGGATGACGTTGCGCAGGGTCGGCGTCGACATGACGTAGCGCAACCCCAATCGCAGTTGGCCGCGCTGGCGCTCCACCGTGGCGAGGGGGAGAAACTCCCGGCGGCGCATCATGACGAGGGCGACGAGCACGCCCACGTAGGACGCGGCGTTCGCGTAGAAGCACGCCGCGGTACCCACCACGGCAATGAAGCCCGCGGCGATGCTCGGACCAATGAGTCGCCCCGAGTTCATGAGAACGCTGTTGAGGCTCACCGCGTTGGCAATGAGGTCGCGGCCCACCATCTCCTGGACGAACGCCTGGCGAGCGGGGACGTCGAACATGTTGACGACGCCCAGCAGCGACGCGAGAATCCAGACCGCGGGCACCGTCACGTGGTGGGTGGAGACGAGGACCCCGAGCGCAAGAGCGAGTAGGCCCGCCGCCGACTGGGTCAGATAGAGGATCGGTCGCTTCGCGTGACGGTCGACGACGAGCCCGCCGTAGGTGCCGAAGATCAGCATCGGCACGTACTGGAGCGCGATCGCGACACCGAGCCCGATGGCCGACCCGGTGAGTTGGAGGATGAGCCAACCCTGGGCAACCGACTGCATCCACGTCCCCGACACCGAGATGAGTTGGCCGACAAAGTACAGGCGGAAGTTGCGGACGCTGAGAGCGGCGAAGGTACGAGTGCGCAGTCGGCGCGCCGCGCTCACGAACGATCCACCAGCGACTCGAGAAAGGCCACAAGGTCCTCGGCGCGCCGACGGTCGGAACCCGAGAGCTCGCGCAGCGCCCCTTCAAGGAACTCGGTCTTGCGTCGACGGATGGTCACAATCTCACGCTTGCCCGCGGGTGTCAGACGCACCCGCGTGGCGCGCCGATCGTCGGCGTCAGGGGTGCAGGCCACCAGCCCCGCGTCCTCCATCGCGCGCACGAGGCGCGTCACACTCGGCGGCGAGACCTGCTCGGCCAACGCGAGCTCGCCCAGGGTGGGCCGCTCCAGCCGGTCGACCGACGCGAGGAGTGACGCCTGGGCCGGTGACACGCCACCCAGCGCCGAGGCGCGCAGGCGACGGTTGAGCCGGGTCACCGCGCGGCGCAGTCGGGCCGCGGTGTCGTGGGTCGCGTGGTCATCCATTAGTTCACCTAACTAAATAATATCGCACGCGCGCGGCGCCGTGACGTGGTGAGGAGGGTCAAATCGGGCGGTAGCGAGGAACGTAGGCGCCCGAGCCCAAGGACATCGAGTCCTCGGGGTCCATTGAGTCGTCGACGCCGCCAATCACGTCGGTCACCCAGTCCAGGCGATCGGTGAGAATGCGCGACACTCCCCCTTGCAGGGTGGACGACGAGATCGCGCAGCTAGAACACGCGCCCTGGAGCTGGACCTCGACCACGCCGGTCTCGACGTCGGCGCGCACGAGCACCAGGTCTCCCCCGTCAGCCTGCACCGCTGGGCGCATGAGGTCCATGAGAGCGGTGAGCGCCGCCAGTCGCCGGCTTCGCTCCTCGTCGCTCAGTTCGCTCACCCCACCAGTCTGCCGCGCGTCACGCGGAGCGTGACCCGGCGACGGTGGGGCTCGCCTATCGTCGAGGCGTGCAGCCAATGACCGCGTGGGACGTCGACGACATCGACCTGTCCAGCCTGGAGTTCTGGCAGCGGCCGTGGGCCGAGCGTGACGCGGCGTTCAGCGCGCTTCGTCGCGAACGACCCATGCCCTTCTACCCCGAGCCGGTGGTCGACGGCACGCTGATGCAGTTCCCCGTCGGGCCGGGCTACTACGCGCTCACGCGCCACCGCGACGTCTCGACCGCGTCGCGCCACCCCGAGGTCTTCACCTCGGGCGCGGGCGCGGTGTCGATCATGGACCTACCCACCGAGATGGTCGAGTACTTCTCGGGGATGATCTCGACCGACAACCCAAAGCACGCGCGGCTCCGACGCATCGTGTCGAACGCGTTCAGCCCTCGGAACGTTCGCGCCGTGGAGGACGCGGTTGAGCGCGTCGCCGCGGAGATCGTCGCGTCGGCGCGCGAGAGCGGCACCGGGGACTTCGTCGTCGACGTCGCCGCGCCGTTGCCGCTGCGGATCGTGTGCGAGATGATGGGCGTGCCGCCGAGCGAGTTCGCAACCGTGCTGCACTGCTCGACGGTGATTCTGTCAATGGGCGACCCCGATCTGATTCCTGAAGGGCACGACCCCGTGGTCGAGGTACTCGAGGCCGGTGCCACGCTGTCCGGGCTGATGGAGGAGCTGGGGCGCCACCGCGTCGAGAACCCCATCGACGACATCACCAGCGACCTAGTGAACGCCGAGATCGAGTCGGAGCGACTCACCCATCAAGAGCTCGCCAGCTTCTTCGTGCTCCTCGTCGTCGCGGGGAACGAGACCACGCGAACCGCGCTCAGCCACGCGCTCTGGGCCTTTACCGAACACCCCGAGCAGAAGGCGCGCCTCGCCGCCGATTTCGCGGGGCTCGGCGCCACCGCGGTCGAGGAGATCGTGCGTTGGGCCTCCCCCGTGATCTGGATGCGGCGCACCCTCGCTAGTGACTACACGCTGTCCGGTGTCGACCTGCACGCCGGCGACAAGGTCCTCCTGTACTACAACTCGGCCAACCGCGACGAGGACGTGTTCGACGACCCGTTCACCTTCGACATCGGGCGCGCGCCCAACGATCACCTGGGCTTCGGCGCGCCCGGGCCCCACTTCTGCCTGGGCGCCCACCTGGCGCGCCGGGAGATCTCGGTGATGTGGCGCCACCTGCTCGAGCACGCGCCCGGGGTCCACGCCACTTCGGCGCCCGCGCAGCTCCAGTCGAGCTTCATCAACGGCGTGAAGTCACTCGCCTACGACTTCTAGTCACCCGCCTGCGCCCGCGCCGCGCCGCGCCGCAGTTAGGCCGAGGTCGGCGTCCGAGCCGCGACGGCCTCATCGTACGAGCGCAGTGCGCGCGGCCCCCAGACGGTCGCGGGGCCACCGTTCATCATGACCGTGACGCCGATCGCCTCGGCGACCTGTTGACGGGTCGCCCCCGCGCGAAGCGCGCCGCGCGCGTGCGCCACGATGCAGCCGTCGCACTCCCGCACGATACTAATGGCCAGCGCGATGAGCTCCTTGGACAGGGCGTCGAGGTCACCGGGCGCCATCGCCGCACTCGAGAGCTCGCCGTAGCCGCGCAGCACGTCGGGAATCAGCGCGCGCAGGTCCAACGCCGGCTGGCGCAGCTCTTCTCGGATGTGGTCCATGTGCTCCATGCGCACCTCCGGTGCGAGCGTATCGGCGCGGGTTCGCGACACCCCCGCGATCGCCAAGGACCTATTTCCTAGGATGTCCCGGTGAGCGAGATCGACGACCTTCTCACCCACAACGCCACCTACGTCGCTCGTCACGGACATCGAGCGCTCGACACCTCTCCGCGCCGTCGCCTCGCGGTGTTGACCTGCATGGACTCTCGACTGGACCTCTTTGGCGCGCTCGGGCTCGACCTCGGCGAGGTTCACCTCATCCGCAACGCCGGTGGTCAGGCCACCGAGGACGCGGTCCGGTCGCTGCTGCTGAGCCAGCGGCTGCTCGGCACCCGCGCGATCATGGTGATCCATCACACCCGCTGCGGGCTCGAGTCCTTCGAGGAGGCGACACTCGCCGCTGACGTCGAGCGCGATGCCGGCGAGCGCCCGCCCTTCCGCTTGGGTGCCTACGACGACGTGGACCTCGACGTGCAAGAGACCGTCTGGGCGCTCGTCGGGTCGCCGTTCGTTGACTCGACCGAGATCCGCGGGTTCGTCTTCGACGTCGACGAGGGGTCCTTGCGCGAGGTCCCGCGCGCTAGTCCAGCGGCTTCTTGAATCCCTGACTCACGGCGCCATAGCCGTTGGCTTCGTAGAAGCGGTGGGCGTCGACTCGGACATTTCGGCTCGTGAGTTGGATTCGGTAGCAGCCACGCTCACGCGCGAGATTCTCCGCGGCGGCGAGCAGCGCCGAGCCGATGCCCTCGCTTCGGTGGTCGGCGCGCACGTGCACGCTCTCGAGCTCTGCGCACCGGCCGCCGGTGTGCTGAAGGTGGGGAAAGACCATGACCTGGGCCACGCCCACGACCTCGCCGTCGAGCACGGCGACGAAGACTTCGCCGAGGCGCTGACGATTCTCCTCGGCGGCGCGCCAGTAAGCCTCAACGTTGTTGGGGTCCTCCGCCTCGGGGGTTAGCGACCCGGCGGCGAGGAGTTCCGCCACCGCGGCCACGTCGGCACGGTTGAGCGCCCGCACTTTTAAGGCCACGTGCGCGGGTCCACTGGAGCGGCGAATGTCAGCCGAATCGTCCAGCGATGTAGTCGATGGTCCGCGGGTCCGCGGGGTCGTTGAAAATCTTTTGGGTCGGGCCAAATTCGATGAGCTCGCCAGCTCGGTCCTCACCCATGAGCAGGAACGCGCACTCATCGCTCACCCGCTGCGCCTGCTGCATGTTGTGCGTCACGATGATAATCGTCACGCGATTCTTGAGCTCGCCCATGAGCGACTCGATTGCCTGCGTGGAGATTGGGTCGAGTGACGACGTGGGCTCGTCCATGAGCAGGATCTCGGGTTCCACGGCGAGCGCGCGCGCGATGCACAGGCGCTGCTGCTCACCCCCCGACAGGGTCACCGCGTGGGCCTTCATGCGCGTCGACACCGCGTCCCATAGCGCTGCAGCGACCAGCGACGACTCGGCGGCGTCGTCGAGCAGCGACTTCTTCTTGATTCCATTGAAGCGAAGCCCCGACACGACGTTGTCGTAAATCGACATCGTGGGGAAGGGGTTGGGGCGCTGGAAGACCATGCCGATGCGGCTGCGCAACAACGTCGTCGGAAGGTTGCCCTTGTAGACGTGGATGTCGCCGAGAGTGATGTCACCGGTGACCACCGCCCCCTTTGTGAGGTCGTGCAGCCGATTGAGCGCTCGCAACAGCGTCGTCTTGCCTGACCCCGAGGGACCGATGAGCGAGGTGACTCGGTTCGCGGCGACGTCGAAGGTGCAGTCGCGGACCGCGGTGCGGCCGGTAAAGCTAACCGCGACGTCCTTGAGACTCATCGCCACCTTGGTGGCGACAGCGACCGCCGAGGGTGTACCAGCGGTTTGAGGTTGCGCGCCTGGCGGGTACTCGTCTTGCGTGCCCACGGTGTCCATTTATCGCCTTTCCCTTCTCATGCGCGCCGCGATCAATCGACTTGACAGATTGAGAACCAGCACGAGCGTAACCAAAACGAGGGCGACGCCCCAGGCCGCGGCCCGCACGCTGGGATATTGCGACCCCGAGTACAGGTAGGTCGTCAGGGGCAGCGACGCCATCTGGTGAAGGGGGTTCCAGCTCCACGAGTCGGAGGACCCGATGACGAGCAGGAGTGGCGCGGTCTCACCCATAGCGCGCGCCAGCGCGAGCAAAACGCCGGTGATGACCCCGGGCAGCGCCGCGGGCAAGATGACGCCCCTGGTCACTCTCGACGTGCGAGCGCCGAGGGCGAGCCCCGCCTCGCGCAACGTTTGGGGGACACCGCGAAACGCGAGCTCCGCGGCCTTGGCGATGATCGGCACCATGAGCACGGCCAACGCCGCGATGCCCGCGAGCCCGGAAAAGGTTTTCATCCGCAGCACGACGTACTCGTAGGCGAACACCCCGAGCAGGATCGACGGGAGCCCGGTCATGATCTCGATGATGGCGCGCAGGAAGTTCGCGGCGCGCGACGACGACTCGGCGAGGTAGAGGCCGACGAGGATCGCGATGGGAACCGCCGCGAGCGCGGCTACGCCATCAAGTACCAGGGTTCCGAGGATGGAGTTGCCGATTCCCCCAATCGCGTTCTGCGCGATCAGGCTGGGCTGCTGGGGAAGCGTGTGCAGGAAGCTCCAGCTGATGGAAGACACACCCTTTTGGACAATGGCGAAGATGACCGCGCCGAGGGGGACCAGCGCAATGATGAAAGCGCCGACGAGGAGGCCCACAAAGAGCTTGGACACGAGCGTCCGCCGGCCAATGGTCTGCGCAGCACGCCGCTGAATCTCCGCTCGACGTTCGAGGATGGGATCGGGCGGCAGGTCGACGAGGGAGTTGCTCACGAGTGAGCGACCGCCTTCCTCGTGAGTACGCGAGCGCCGGCGTTGACCGCGGCAGTGATAATCATCAGCATCAGGGCGAGTGCGGCGAGCGCGGCGCCGGTGTTTCCCGTCGCCTCACCAAACTCCGTCGCGATGGTGGACGCGAGGGTCGCCCCCGAGGAAAACAGCGAATGGGGGATCTGTGGATTCGATCCGATTACCATCGCCACCGCGATCGTCTCACCCAGCGCGCGCCCGGCACCCAAGGCGACGGCGCCAAGGATTCCGGTGCGCGCCGCGGGGAGAACCACCTTGGTAAACACCTGGCTGCGCGTCGCACCGAGTGAGAGCCCACCCTCAATGAGGGACACCGGTACGACCGCGATGACGTCACGCGAGATCGCGACGATCGTGGGCAGGATCATGACCGCGAGGACGATGCCAGCAAGCAGCACACTGAATCCCTCTTGGGCACCGCTGAAGGGCCACCGGCTGCCCGTGATCTTCGCGAGAAAAGGCTGGAGCGTCTTGGTGAGCCACGGCACCAAGTACCAGAGGCCCCACAGCCCGTAGACCACGGACGGCACGGCGGCGAGCAGCTCGACAAGCGTCGCCGACACGGTGCGAAGTCGCCGAGGGATGAGGTAGAGCAGCGACAGCGCCGAGGCGAGCCCGACCGGGACCGCGATGACGAGGGCGATCACCGTGGTGAGCAGGGTGTCGGTGAGCAGGGGCAGCGCGCCGTAGGGTCCCGTGCCGGGGATCCATGATCGCCCCGTGACCATGCCGAAGCCATATTGGTGGAGCGCCGGCCACGCGGTCTGCAACACGCTCCACACGAAGAGGATCACCACGCCGCCAAAGAGGAGCGCGGTCCCGCGCAGCAGGTACCGGTAGGGACGGTCGGAAGT
>JBOGFU010000144.1:0-3124 GCA_050743545.1 Acidimicrobiales bacterium
CTGCGCGCGGGCACCGTGTGGGTCAACGCGTTCCTCGTGCGCGACCTCACCGCGCCCTTCGGGGGCATCGGCGTCAGCGGCATCGGGCGCGAGGGCGGCGACTACGCGCTTGACTTCTACAGCGACCTAAAGACCGTCCAGGTCAAGGAGGGATCGACCCATGGGTGAGATCGTCGGGGCCGGGCTGCTCGCCCACGTCCCCACCATCGTGCTGCCCGACGACGTTCGTCGAGCGCTCAACAACGGCGAGGAGAGCACCCTCTACACGGGGCTCCACAACCTGCGCCGCGAGGTCTTTGACGAGCTCCGCCCCGACCTCGTCGTCGTCTTCGACAGCCACTGGTTCACGACCGTCGAGTTCGTCATCACCGCCCACGCGCGCCGCAAGGGCCACTTCACCTCCGACGAGCTGCCCCGGGGGATGTCGAGCGTCCCCTACGACCTGGCCGGGGCGCCGGAGTTCGCCCACCTCGTGGGGCGTCTCGCCGACGAGACCCCCGACTGCTGGATCACGCCCATCGACAACGAACACCTGCCGATCGCCTACGCGACCACCAACTTCCTCGGCTTTCTCCAGAACGACGAGGCGTGGGTCACGGTGAGCACGTGCCAGACCGCCGAGCCCGACGACTTCGCCACGGTGGGGCGCGTGATCGGCCGCGCGGTCGGTGAATCCGACCTGCGCGTCGTGCTCATCGCGTCGGGTGCGCTGAGCCACACCTTCCACACGCTGCGCACCCTGCGCGACCACGAGGCCGCGGGCGACGAGCACATCTACACCCCGGGCGCGCGCGACGCCGACCGCGCGCTCATCGCCCAGCTCCTCGCGGGCGACCACGCCGCGGTGCTCGCCGGGCTGCGCGAGTTCATGGCCTTCAAGCCCGAGGCGCGCTTCGCCCACTACCAGATGATGGTCGCCGCGCTCGGCGGGGCCGCGTGCGTCGCCCCTGGGCGCCTCTTCAGCGAGTACGAGAACTCGATCGGCACGGGCCAGGTCCACCTCTGGTTCGACCGTCCCGAGGGCGGGTGGACCAAGTGAGCGTGCGCGGCGTTCCCTTCCCGCGGACCCCGAGCGGCCGGGCGTCGCTGCTGCCGCCCCCGCCGTGGCACTACTCGGGCGACCTGCTGACCGTCGAGTACCGCACCGACCCCGCCGCGGTGGGCGCGCTGCTCCCCGAGGGCGTGGAGTTGGCCCACGACGACGAGGACCCCGGGGCGGTCGCGTTCATCTGGGCCGACTGGCAGTGCTGCGGGAGCGACGGCGCGGAGCTCCTCGACCCCGTGCGCGGCCAGTACCACGAGGCCTTCGTCGTGGTGCGCTGCCGCTACGATGGTCAGCTCTACAGCCGCTGCCTGTTCATCTGGGTCGACACCGACTTCTCGCTCGTGCGCGGGCACCTCCAGGGATACCCCAAGAAGCTCGGGTCGATCCACCAGACGCGCCCCGTGAGCGTCGGGCGCGCGGGGCCGCGCCTCGAGGCGGGCGGGCGCTTTGGCATGACCCTGGCCGCGGGCGACCGGCGCCTCGCCGAGGCGACCGTCACGCTGACCGGGCCGTCGCCGAGCGCGGGCTTCGTCAACGCGCACCCGATGCTCCACCACCGCTGGCTGCCCGCGATCGAGCTCGACGGTCGCGACAGCCTCGCCGAGGTGGTCACGATGTCGGGGGTCGACCTCGACCTCGGCCCGGCGTTTGTCGGCGACGCGACCCTGACCCTCTTCGACTCGCCCACCGAGGAGCTCGCCGGCCTCGCGCCGCGCGAGGTCATCGGCGGCTACTTCCGCTCGGTGGGGACGACCTTCGCCGGCGGGCGCACGCTGAGGGCCTAGCCAGTGCCGTCGACGACGCCCACTACGGTGCTCGGACATGGTTGAGCGTCCGAGCGGGGGCCGCGGGGTACGCGCGCGCGCCGACGGGTGGGTCCGCTGGGCCCTCGTCGTCACCGAGTACGCGATCGTCGCAAGCCTGCTCATCGTCGCGGGGGTCGTGCTCGTGCGCACGGTGGCCGACTTCCTCACCCACTCGGGCGGGTTCTCGAGCGCGGTGGTCGCCGCGATCGACGGGATCCTCGTCGTCATCATCGTGCTCGACATCGCCCACACCGTCTTTGGCTTCCTGCGGTCGTCGGTCTTTCCGGTGCGCCCCTTCCTCATCATCGGCATCCTCGCCGGGGTCCGCGACATCCTGTCGGCGTCGGCCCACCTCACGCTGAGCGGCCCGCTGACCCAGCACGCGTTCAACGACACCCTGGTGTCGCTCGGCGTGGGCGTGGGCGTGGTCGTCTTCCTGCTCCTCGGCCTGCTCCTGCTGCGCCTGAGCGGCCACCGCGACGACGAGACCGTCGGGTAGGACGCAGAGTGTCGCGGCGCATCGCCAGCTCCCAAAGCGCGGTCGTGGTCGCGGCCGAGCGTGACATCCGCGAGCGCCTCGCGGGCCAGGGCCTCGACTTCACCGCGATGGCCGCGGTCTCCAACATCTACCGCGCGGGCTCGGCGGTGCGCCACCACATGGAGCGAGAGGTCCTCGCCGACTACGACCTCAGCTGGGTCGCCTTCACCGTGCTGTGGGTCCTGTGGATCTGGGGCGACCAGGAGACCGGCCACGTCGCGAGCGAGGCCGGCGTGACCAAGGGCACGCTCACCGGGGTCGTCAAGACCTTGACGGGTCGGCGCCTCGTGCGCCGGCTCCCCCACCGTGACGACCGGCGACGAGTGTCCATCGGCCTCACGCGCACCGGCACCGCGCTCATCGAGCGACTTTTTCCAGTCTTTAATCGCCACGAGACCCTCGCGGTCGAGTCGCTCAGCGCGAGCGACCAGCGCGAACTCGCGCGCCTGCTGCGCCGCGTGCTCGCGCACATCAGCGACGTCGACACGCCCTAGCGCTGCGCGGCGTCCTCGGTCGCGATGAGGGTGCGCGCGGCGCGCGCCTCGTCGACGCGCGACACGGGCGTTGTCTGGGGGGCGTGGCGCAGCCCGTCGGGGTCGCTCTCGGCGCGCCGGGCGATCCTTCACATCAGCAAATCGTCTCAGCTTACCGTGCATTTCGGAGGGAGATCGAATTTTTTTACACGCGCGAGCAGCTCGATGGAATTTGCGAAAAGATTATCATCGACCTCTGCCT